>JAYEMF010000110.1:0-10650 GCA_034717975.1 Campylobacterota bacterium | reverse complement strand
ACAACTGGATAGAACTTGAAAATGGTGAACTACTCCTCTTCCTTCATCAGCACTTGCCAATACTACAAGCCAAGTCTCACCATGAGTTCAATGGTTTAGGGCCCTTCTTACGTCTTCTAGACTATCTCATCACGAATAAATTTACCAATGAGACTCCATTTATCGATATCCGCATTTCAGATGATGATTTCAAACACTTCGGATCGGGTAAGTACTATAAAAATCATAGTGGAAGCCTTTAATAAAATGCCAGACAAATCTTTGGTTATTGTTGGAACTGGAAGTGAGTTGCAGCACTTAGTTGATAGAGCTTCATCAAATATTGAATTCGTTGGTTTTAAACAAGGCGAGGAACTAGTGTCTTTAATGCAAGAAGCAAAAGCCTATGTGTTCATGAGTCGGGAAGATTTTGGAATTGCACCGGTTGAAGCGATGGCTTGTGGAACTCCGGTTATCGCATATGATGTTGGTGGCGTTAAAAATACTGTCATAGATGGTAAGACGGGTGTTCTCTTTGACAAGCAGAGTGTTGAGTCGCTTAACGATGCCATAGAAAAATTTGAAACGATGATATTTGACTACAAAGCAATTTCTGATCATGCCTCAAAGTTTTCAACCGTACGTTTTGAAGCAGAAATAAAAGCGTTTGTAGATGAGAAGTGGGATGCTTTTGTGGAGTCAGATCGATAATAGAACTCGATAAATGTCATGTAATATTTTTTTAAGAAATACGACTGTCTTTTGCAACACACTTGTCTTATACTATAAGTAAGATGTCTTTTATGCTATAATTTCCCTTTAGTAGGTAAATATTTATAATATATGATAAGTTGAAATACATATAAGGTTATACAGTATGAGGGAAGATATAAAAAGTATTGTTGCTACAGCTATACTGAAAAGGCGGCATGAGATTGGGATGGAACAAGAGGAGCTTGGGGATTATGCCAATGTCAGTGTAGCCACTATCTCAAAACTTGAACATGCCAAAGCCAATGTAACTATTGATACACTTGGCAGGATAATAGAGATACTTGGTCTTGAGATCAAGATAGCTGTCAAACAATCCATATAGGAAAACGGTAAGTGCAAAAGGGAATTGTTTATCGAAATCAGGTCGCAATAGGTATGATAGTTAAAGAGAATGGTATCTATAGATTTGTTTATGATCAAGCGTATTTGAAAGATCCGGATGCGGTACCCATCTCTGTCTGTTTCCCATTGGAAGATGAAATGTTCGAATCAAACCAGTTATTTAGTTTTTTTGCCAATATGCTTGCAGAGGGAAATATCAAGGCTATCCAGTGCAGAGATCTTCAGATAGATGAAGATGATCATTTTACCCGGTTACTTAAAACAGCTAGGTCAAATACAATCGGTGCCATTACGATTGAAGAGCTGGAAGAAGGATCGTGATGCAGTGCTATGGATGTTTAAAGACAATATCGATCGGAATGTATTGTCCTAAGTGCAAGAAAGAGCTGTTTGATGGCCGAAATGTTAAACCGCTTACCTTTGATAAAACCGAATTTTATGAAAAGCAGAATGAACTGGCAAAGGTCATGTCTATCTCCGGTGTTCAAGATAAAATATCACTGCGTTTTGACAGTGGGAATGAGCTGGTGCCGACAGCAGATAATGGACATTACATTTTGAAACCCGTTCCCTCGAGACTGTTGCAGCACAAAGAAGAGATTGTACCCAATGAACATGTGAGTATGCAAATTTCACGACAGATTTTTGGTATTCCGACAGCGGTAAATGGCCTGATTCCTTTTAGTGATGGTGAATTGGCATATATTACACGGCGTTTCGATTATGCCAGAGAAAATAACCGAAAACTGGATCAGGAAGACTTTGCTTCAATACTCAATAAAACAGAAGAAAATAGTGGCGAAACATATAAGTATGACTCCAGCTATGAAGCCATCGCTTCAGCAATTAAAAAATATGCACCTGCTTATCGGCTACTACTTGAAGATTTCTTTAGCCGTATAATTTTAAACTATCTCATTGGCAACGGCGATGCTCACTTGAAAAACTTTTCACTTTATCGGCCAGAAAATAGAAGTGATCTGACCCTGACACCTAATTATGATCTGCTTTTCACTTCCTATCACATTAATGAAACTATCGGTGATATGGGTTTGGATCTCTTTGATGATCTGGAAACACGTTCTTACGGAGCACTTGGTTACTATACGCTGGAAGACTTTGAACTCTTTGCAAAGATGCTCGAGATTCCTGATAAACGTTTGAAAAAACTGTTCCAGAAAATCCACTCCCTTACAACGGATGTGGAGGATTTAGTGAGTCGATCATATATGCATCCAGAGGGGAAGGAAGCTTTCATGGATAAGTATCATGATCGACTTAACAAGAGGCTGTTCTATGTTATCGGCAAGGAGTATAGCTATAAGTCGGTTATTTTGTCTTAGTGGGCTTGCAGATTATCTCATGGCTAGAAAGCTGTTGTGCTTGGTAAACTGTAAAAGATAATAATACGAGAATATTGATCTTTTGGCCTTATTTATAGCCCTGCTATGGTATATTCTCTCATTTGAAATAAGTATGGAAAATGTCTATGAAAAGTTATGTCAAAAATCAAATAACCGCCTCGTATGAAACAAAACAGAAAATTTTAGCGGATGAAAAACTGGTAGAGCTAATCGCCGAAGTAGCCCAGAAGTGTGTCGATCTCTATCGCAATGACAAAAAGACACTTTTGGCCGGAAATGGCGGTTCAGCTGCCGATGCACAGCATATTGCGGCGGAACTTGTCGGACGTTATGGCTTTGACCGTCCTTCCATCTCTTCGATCGCACTGACAACAGATACCTCCAACCTTACGGCTATCGGCAATGATTATGGTTACGATAAAGTCTTTTCCCGTCAGCTTGAAGGTGTAGGTAGTGAAGGGGATCTCTTTATCGGCATCTCTACATCGGGCAACTCGCAAAATATTGTCAATGCCTTTGAGAGTGCCGCGTCCAAAGGAATCACGACAGTTGCTTTGGTTGGACGCGATGGCGGCAAGATGGCACAGATGGCTGATTATGCATTAATTGTTCCCTCCAATGATACACCACGTATTCAGGAATCACACATTCTGATCGGCCATATTCTTTGTGATATTATCGAAAAAGAGCTTTTTGCTGATGGAGTCGGTGAAGCATAGCTTTACGGTGAAGAGGGAAGAGTGAAGAGGAAAGAGAAACAACCGGCACTGTTTTTGGATCGTGACGGTGTCATCAATGTTGATACCGCCTATCTGCATAAAATCGAAGATTTTGATTTTATTGACGGTATTTTTGACCTCTGCAAACGTGCTCAGGAGAAAGGATACCTGATCGTTGTCGTGACCAATCAGTCTGGTATTGCCAGAGGGCATTACTCTGAAGAGGAGTTTGAGACACTTACGCACTGGATGGTTGAACAGTTTGCTGAGGCAGGTATTCAGATCAGCGGAGTCTATCACTGCCCGCATCATCCCGATATTACAGGTCCGTGCCGCTGTCGTAAACCTGAACCGGGTATGCTGCTTGATGCGGCAGAAGATCTAAATATCGATTTGAGACAATCACTGCTTGTAGGTGATAAAGAGCGTGACATCGAAGCGGCGATCCGTTCCGGTGTCCCGGTACAGTATCTTTTTGATCCGCAGCATGATAACAAAGATAGCAAGGCGACGGCTGTAGTCAGAACACTCAAAGAGGTGAAATGTTAATCCTTAATACCGGCGGTACATTCAATAAACGTTACAATCCACTCACAGGTATGATGGAAGTTCCTTACGATAACCGGGCCGTAGAGAAGATTTTAAATGTTTTTGCTTATGATATAGAGATGGCGGGGGCTATCTATAAAGACAGCCTCGATATGACGATGGATGATCGCAAGATGATTGCAAGCATCATTTTGGCTTCGAAGGAAAAAAAATTTGTTGTAGTCCATGGAACCGATACAATGCATCTGAGTGCAGCGTTTATGCATGAACTGCTGGAAGATCAGGTAGTGGTCTTTACCGGTGCTATGATTCCGTTTGAGATCGATCCTCTGGAAGCAACAGCCAATCTTGCTATGGCCATTGGCCATGCACAAAGCCAAAATGAGGGAGGGGCATACATCTGTATGCAAGGCAGCGTCGCTCCGCATGACCAGCTTTTAAAAAACAGACAAACAGGAAAATTCGAATTTGTCGAAAGTTAAATGTGATCACTGTCACCTGGAGTTTGACGATTCAGTGATGATTGTTGATGGTGACCACTACTTCTGCTGCAAGGGGTGCCAGGGTGTTTACCATCTCCTGAGTGATGAGGGGCTGGATAACTTCTATGACAAAGTAGGTGACACCAAGCTTGCCCCTCCGACCGAGCAGTATGAAGACTCTTCCAATTTTGATTCACCGGCTTTTTATGACAGGTTTGTAACGACAAACAGCGAAGGCTTTCAGGAAGTCTCACTGATTATTGAGGGAATTCACTGTGCAGCATGCGTCTGGCTGAATGAAAAAGCGCTCCACAAGATGGAAGGTGTGGTCAACGTCCATATCAACTTTACAACCAACAAGGCACAGATCACCTGGGCTGATAGTGTCGTGAAACTTTCGGGCATCATCGATATGATCCGGGCTATTGGCTATAACGCTTTCCCTTATGACCCATCCTTGCAAGAAGCGCATGCGAACAAAGAGCGTAAAGATTACTATCTTCGTATGGCGGTGGCCGGCTTTTCACTGATGAATATGATGTCGATCTCTTTCGCTCAGTATCACGGTTATTTTAGCGGGATCGATGAGGATATTGTCACTATTTTGAATGTCGGTGAATGGGTGCTTGCTACGCCAGTGCTCTTCTACAGTGGATGGGTCTTTTTCAAAGGGGCCTATTTTGGCCTTAAAAACCGCATCGTCAATATGGACATCCTCGTGGCGACAGGAGCGGTGCTCACCTACTTTTACTCTATCTATATCACTCTGTTGCAACTTGGTGAGGCCTATTTTGATTCGGTGACGATGATTATCGCATTTGTCCTCTTTGGCAAGTTTTTAGAAGTCTTGAGTAAAAAAAGTGCCGCTGACACGCTCGATGTGATCTCCAAACATGTGCCGAATGAGGTGAATGTTGTTGATGGAGAGACGGTTAAAATTGTCAATGTCAATGAGGTGAATGTTGGCGATATCGTTATGCTTCAAACCGGTGAGAAAGCGGCGCTTGACGGTATTGTTGTCGAAGGTGATGGCACTCTGGATGAGTCGAGTCTGACAGGTGAAAGTGTTCCTATTTTCAAGCAGAAAGGGGACACGGTAATCAGCGGAACGATCAGTATTGATGCGATGCTTCGCTATGAAGTGACCAAAGACTTTGCACACTCGACACTCTCCAGCCTCGTAGCGATGCTGGAGAACTCTATGAGTAAGAAGCCTCGGATTGAGCAGCTTGCCAACCGGCTTTCGGAGTATTTTTCATCGATCATTCTTCTCTTTTCACTGGTCACATTCATCGTTTGGTGGTTATGGCCGCATGATTTCAATACAGCATTTATGGTCGGTATATCGGTGATCATCATCGCCTGCCCGTGTGCCTTGGCACTGGCAACACCTGTAGCGACACTGGTTGGACTGGGACTGGGTGCCAAACGGGGAATTCTCTTTAAAGAGGCAGCACAGCTGGAGACGATGGCAAAGGCAGATACGGTTGTTTTTGACAAGACCGGTACGCTTACCGAAGGACGTCCGGAGGTGGTTGATGTCCACTGGCTTGATGAGAGGATAAGCAAAGAGGCTATTTATGCCCTGGCCATGAGCTCGACACACCCGGTTTCAAAAGGGGTGGCACTCTACTTAAGCGGTTCGGTCGATCAGCATCTGGTGCTGGATGAACAGAACCAGATTGCTGCGCGAGGCATTGTAGGACGTTACAGGGGTATGATGCTTGTCGGCGGCAATAGAACATTTATGCAGGAGCATGGTGTAAACTGTGACATCGAGGTTACGAAAACTGCTTTTTATTACGCAATAGATGGTGTGTTGAAAGCGGTGTTTGAACTCAAAGATCAGCCGAAATCGGATGCGATACAAACTATTGAACTGCTTAAAAAGCATGGGGTCAATACTGTCATGCTTACAGGTGATCATGAACAGGCCGCATCTGAGATCGCCGGTGCGGTCGGCATTGGCGATTACAAAAGTGAACTGACACCGGATGCCAAAGAGGCTTACATCGTTTCGCGCCAAAACAGCGGCGAAAAAATTGTGATGGTAGGTGATGGTGTGAACGATATCTTAGCGCTTGCCCGCGCTGATATCGGGATCGCTATGGGCAATGGCAGTGATATCGCCATTGATGTGAGTGATGTCGTCTTAATGAATGACTCGCTTATATCACTTGGTGAAGCGTTTAAGATCTCCTATACGACCTACGGTCTGATCAAACAGAACCTCGGGTTGTCGTTGCTGTATAATGCCATTACAATTCCACTGGCGATGGCGGGTTATATTATCCCACTCGTCGCTGCCGTATCGATGTCTCTAAGCTCACTGCTCGTTGTGGGTAATTCGATGCGTATTCGTTACAGCTGGAACAAACAGTAATTTTGAATTTAAAATTAACAATTATGAATTAAGGATTTTTATGGATAGCTGGGTAATTGCTATGATGCTGGGAGCATCAATTTTTCTGGGTACTTTGGCACTGATCGCTTTTCTATGGGGGATCAAGAGCGGGCAGTTTGATGATGAAGAGAAGTTTCTCAATCAGGCACTTTTTGATGATGAAGAGGGCCTTAATGATGCAGCTGAACAGGAGCGTAAAAAAGAGAAACTGAAAAAGAAGAACTATAGCCCTGAATAGAGTTTTGGTTCGTTATGTAGACAATAAGACATTCTAGGTGATTGTTGAGAAAGTGTGAAAGAAAAAGTCTTAGCGCAGTCTAACGACTAACGCTAAGAAAACGTGGACTTAATTACTTAAGACCGTGGATATATTCAGCAACAGCTTGAATATCAGCGTCAGAGTAAGAAGCTACCTGACCTTTCATCAATGCGCCCATACCTTTTTTGTTAGTAGTACCGGCTTTGTAACCTTTCATATCAGCTACCATTGTAGCAACGTCAGCACCACCGATTACAGCAGATTTGCCAAGTGCAGCTTTTTCACCTTTGGCACCGTGACAAGCAGCACATTTTTTGTACAGAGCAGCACCATCAGCTGCCATCAAAGATACACCAGTTACAAGTAATGCAAGAGCGATTTTTTTCATGTTTTCTCCATGTAATATTAAGTTTCGGTTTTATTATATTGGTAACTATCTTAAAAAATGGTAATCAAATCAAAATAACGCATACTTCAATGCTATTTTGATACAATAATAGACTAAATATTAGTAGTGTCAACAGCTTGAAAAATGATGGAGAAAATAATGAAATATATTGACAGCACTCTTGAAAACAAAACGATCTTGATCACCGGAGGGGCAGGGTTTATCGGTTCCAACCTTGCCTTCTATTTTCAGGAAAATCATCCCGAGGCGAAAGTGGTGGTACTGGACAGTTTTCGCAGTGGTGAGACACTTTCAAACGGCAATCTCAAAAGTTTTGGGCACTTTAAAAACCTGATTGGTTTTAGCGGTGAAGTGATAAGCGGTGATATTAACGACAAAACAATGCTGGAATATCTTGAAGCAAACTACAAGTTTGATTATATTTTTCATGAAGCGGCGATCTCTGATACAACGGCATTGGAACAGGATCTGATGATAAAAACCAATGTCAATGCCTTTAAAGAGCTGCTTGATCTTGCTGTGGTCCATGATGCCAATATGATCTACGCTTCATCCGGTGCGACGTATGGTGATGCACCTTCGCCTCAGACGGTCGGGCGTGAAGCACCGCAAAATGTTTATGGTTTTTCAAAACTGATGATGGACCATCTTGCTCGTGAATATATGGAACGTGAGACGATCAGCATCGTCGGACTTCGTTATTTCAATGTCTATGGACCGCATGAGTTTTTCAAGAATAAAACAGCATCGATGGTGGTGCAGTTCGGTCATCAGATACTCAGTGGTAAAAATCCCAAGCTCTTCGAAGGTTCGGACAAGATCGTTCGTGATTTTATCTATATCGAAGATATTATCCAGGCAAATATCAAAGCGATGGAGCCAAACCAGAGCGGTGTTTACAATGTAGGCACAGGAAAAGCACGCTCATTTCAGGATATTGTCGACATCCTTCAAAAAGAGCTTGGTACAACACTTGAATGTGAATATATGCCTAACCCGTTTGTAGGACGTTACCAGTTCCATACGGAAGCAGATATTGAACCGACCAGAACCGGATTGGGGTATGAACCGCGTTTCGAGATGGAAGAGGGGATAAAAGCCTATGTACCGGAGATCAAACGCCTGTTTGAGGAAGAGCTTAAATAATGGAGGAGCTGAAAGCTTCCCGGCCAAATATTCTCGTTGTCGGTGATCTGATGATCGACCACTACCTTTGGGGATCAACAGATCGTATCTCTCCCGAAGCCCCGGTACAGGTGGTTGATATCGGCAAGGAGACGACAGTGCTTGGTGGTGCGGGGAATGTGATCAATAATCTAATCGCTCTGGGTGCATCGGTAAGTGTGGCCAGCGTGATCGGTGATGATGTTAACGGTCGTGAGATGACGATGATGCTCACGGGCATTGGGGTCAAGACAGAGGGACTTGTTACGCAAGCAGGCCGGAAAAGCAGTAAGAAAAGCCGTATAATCGCTGCGCATCAGCAGATCTTACGTTATGACAAAGAGTCAAAAGATCCCATTGAACAAACGTCGGTTGAAAAAATATTGACAGCTATAGAAAAAGATATGTTTCTCTATGAGATGATCATTATCTCCGACTATGGCAAGGGTGTGATTACGGATGAATTGGCTCAGGGAGTGATAAGGCTGGCCAAGACAAAAGCTAAAAAGGTACTGGTTGATCCAAAGGGAACCGACTACAGCAAATACAGAGGGGCACATCTTCTGACACCAAATAAAAAAGAGGCCATTGAAGCGACGGGAATTACGATTGACAGTGATGCCAGTCTTGAAGCGGCACTTGTCTGGTTAAAAGAGACGTGCGAACTTGACCGTTCAATGATCACCCTTTCAGAAGACGGGATCGCCATCCTTGATGATGAAGTCAAAAGATTTCCGACGGTCGCTCAGGAAGTGTTTGATGTAACCGGTGCGGGTGATACGGTGATCGCTTCGATCGCTTTTGCACTAAGTGCCGGCAAGTCGATCGAAGAGACGGCAAAGTTTGCCAACCATGCGGCAGCCGTAGTGGTTGGAAAGATCGGTTCGGCAACGGTAACGCTTGATGAGATCGAGATGTATGAATCAAAACTGCATCAGAGCACTTCCGATGCACACATTAAAAGTTTTGAAGTAATTTCACAGATCGTTGAACGTGCCCGCTTAAACAATAAACGCATTGTTTTCACAAACGGATGCTTTGATATTTTGCATGTCGGTCATGTAAAGTATCTGCAAAAGGCCAAAAGTTTTGGCGATATCCTGATAGTCGGTCTGAACTCGGATGAGTCGGTAAGCCGTCTTAAAGGCCCTACCCGTCCCGTTAACCTGGCTGAAGACAGAGCCTACCTTTTAGCGGCGCTCGAAGCGGTAGATTATGTGGTGCCGTTTATCGAAGATACACCGCATGACCTGATTAGACTTATTGCTCCGGATACCTTGGTCAAAGGCGGTGATTATGAAGGCAAGCAGGTCGTCGGAACAGAATTTGCTAAAGAGCTGAAACTGGTTGACTTTGTCGATGGCAAAAGTACGACAAGAACCATAGAAAAAATTCAAGGACAGACATGCTGAAAAAACTAGCACTTAGCGCACTGATCGCTACCTCCGCGATGGCGATGCATCAGGGTGAAATTAATATCAACGACAAAGATCTCGAAGCACAGCTTCGTCTCGATATGGGACAGTTTAACGAAGTGACTGAGCCGGATACCGTTTTTGTAGGTTTTCGTTACCTGAATGCCGATAAAGAGAACAGCGACTACAGTGAAGATCCTGATCTGTATGAGATCAACTTCTTGATGCAGCAGCCGGTGCGTGCCAATAATGCACTGACGCTGGGTATAGGGGCGAAGTTTGAGTATACCGACCTGGGGGATGAAGACTTTATGGCCCTTCCGCTTGGTTTGGAAGCATCATTTCTTCTTCCGGCTGATGGCTTCGTACCGATTTACCTTAATGGAAATGTCTACTTTGCACCGAAAGTACTCTCATTTAAAGAGGGTGAACGCTATTTTGAATATAAGATCAGCGTGGACGCGGAAATCATAGATAATGGCCGTATTACGGCAGGATACCGTAATATAGAGACGAAGTATAAGGGCGCTGGTAACCAAGATCTCAATAACGCCTGGTTCGTCGGTTTTAAAGTCGCATTTTAATCTAAAAGCTTCTTAATTGCATCGATGACCTCCCGGGCTTCGATGCTCTTCATGCACTCATGATGTTTTAGCGGACACTCCCGTTTCATACATGGAGCACACTCCATATCATGCCTTACAATCATACTCTTCTCATTTTTCCACTGTGACGTTTCCAGATGGCGTGTCGGACCGAAGATGGCTACTGTCGGTACCTGATAGGCGGC
>JAYEMF010000109.1:0-10701 GCA_034717975.1 Campylobacterota bacterium | reverse complement strand
TTCAAGAGATTTTAGGACGGAAGATTGTGCCTTATTTGCCCTCCCGAAGGGCGTTACATACATGTCCGTGAGTCTGCGTTAGAACCTTGCCACCGTAGCCCTGCTACGCTGACAAGAACCTGCCTTGCACTCAAGAGCAGGCTTCGCACATCACGAAAATGTATGTAACGCTGATGATATCCAGGGTTTTTAGAGGTGCCCTTAATTTTTTATACGCGTATTATATCGTTATAACAGGTATATTAACCATTGCCTGAGCTCTATTTGAATATAATTTTGTTATTAAATTACAGGACGAATGATGAAAATAATTTTACTTGGAGCACCGGGAGCCGGTAAGGGAACACAGGCGCAGTTTTTAACCAAACAGTACAGCATTCCTCAGATCTCAACAGGCGATATGCTGCGTGCCGCGATCAAAGCAGGCAGTGAGCTTGGAAAATTGGCTAAAGAGGCTATGGATGCAGGGAAACTTGTAACAGATGAGATCATTATAGGACTGGTAAAAGAACGTATCAGTGAAGCTGACTGCAAAAATGGTTTTCTGCTAGATGGTTTTCCACGAACAGTTCCGCAGGCTGATGCTGTAAAAGAAGCCGGTGTAGCAATCGATGCAGTTGTTGAGATCGACGTACCGGATGCTGAAATAGTCAACCGTATGTCAGGCCGCCGTGTTCATCAGAACTCGGGCCGTACTTACCACATTGTCTATAACCCGCCAAAAGTTGAGGGAAAAGACGATGAGACCGGAGAAGATCTTATCCAGCGTGCTGATGACAAAGAGGAGATCGTACTTGACCGTCTCAGTGTCTATCATGAGCAGACCAAACCTTTAATAGATTACTACAGTGCAGAGGCAGCAAGCAACACCGATATCAGATATATTCGTGTAAACGGTACACAGGCCATTGATACGGTTGAAAAAGAGATTCTTTCCCAATTAAGCTAAACATTGAGATGTCGAAGCCTCCACTTTGACATCCTGAATCACAAAGCAAAGCCATGAAAAACCCGCACTTTTACGCTGTTATTATCGGAACTGAGATCTTGAACGGCCGCCGTCAAGACAAGCACTTTGCTTTTGTCCGTACGGCATTGGCACAGCGTGGTTATGAACTGTTTGCCTCACTGACCATCAAAGATGATGCATCGCTGATTGAGAAGACCTTCGCTACTGTGCGGGAGGACAAAGACGCTGTGCTGTTCAGCTTTGGCGGCATCGGTTCAACACCGGATGATTTAACACGGGAAATAGCTTCACAGGTCTTTACAGCTGAAAAGGCGAGAAGGCATGAGCAGTTTGAGCAGGATATTATTGATCGCTTCGGCGGCGAAGCCTACCCTCATCGTATCCATATGGCCGATCTTCCAAAGGGTTCGAAACTGTTGAAGAATCCTGTTAACAATATGTCCGGCTTCTATCTGGATGAACGCTACTTTTTTGTTCCGGGCTTTCCTGAGATGGCACATACAATGATTGAAGAGGCACTGGATCGGTTCTTCCCCAAACAGGCGCTGAAGCACCGAAGAACGCTTAAGGCAGATACAGGCGAAAACACGCTGATCTCACTGATGGAAGAGCTTCCTGAAGGCATAGAGCTCTCGTCGCTTCCTATGATCAGAGATGGCGTACCCAGTGTTGAACTCTCACTCGCTTCAAAAGATGAGAGCATTCTAAATCATTGGTTTGAAAAGGTCAAAAGTTTTCTGAAAGAAGAAGAGATTGGGTATCGTCTTTTAAACGAGCGTTAACGACGCCCTCTTCTTTCATCTTCACGAGCCTGAGCTATACGCTTGTTCTCACGTCGTTCTACAGCACTGTTTGAGGGAGTTTGAGCATCAGAAAAAACGGCTTTACCATAAAGTGTACACCCCTTGTCGCCCGGATTGCATGGTTTACTGAGTAACACACAAACATCGCCAACCTGATGCGAACATGTCCATGCTGTACTCATCCCCTGCTCCTAAATAATCTGCTGTTCACTCTTCAGTGAATCCTCAAACATATTGACATTCTCAATAGCACCAATCAGCAGTTTTTCTACATCCGATCGGTTCAAATGGTATTTCTGCACAAACAGATCGATATCTGATGTCTCAAAATGCTCAATCGAACTGACAAGCACATAAATTTCACCAAGCACCCCTCTGTTATGTAACAGGGCATCTTTAACACCTTCAGCCACATTCAGGTCCTCAAGTATTTTTTCAAGTTTCACAGAGAAGAGGGTGTCCATCAGCGATAGGACAGCAACAAAATACGCTTCTCCTATTAGATTAGTGCCTGCTCCCGGCTGTACGAGTTTTAACAGACCTGTCATTAACTCTGTACGACTTTTGACCATTAAAAGTAACGGGGAGTTTTCATCACCGTTTTTGGAAACTGATTTCGAATAGACCATCAGCAAAAGCCACTGGGTTAGCGGATTGCGGCCCATCAGGGTTAAAATATGGTGTATAGAAGCGATTTTTTTTCGGAAATGAAACGCAGCAGAATTAATGAATTGCAGAAGCTGCAGTGTCAACGCATGGTTCTCTTCAAAAGCGGAGGTGATCTCATCGATACCGACCTCTGACATCATCATATTACACAGACGTATTACACTCATCTGATTCGGGTCATACTTTTTATTTTCCAGGATGTTGGGTTTGGCGAAGTAGTATCCCTGAAACAGGTCGATGCCTAATGTATGGAATTGATCATTCTGCTCTCTCGTTTCAACTTTTGTTGCGATAAGCTGAAGCGGAAAGTCTTTAAGATAGGCAATCCCCTCTTCCATAAAATCCGGATCTGATGTCATAATACTGATTTTACAAAAACTGACATAGTCAAGGATCGGTTTAAATTTGTTCAGGCTCTCTTGTGATAAGGCAATATCATTAACAGCGAACTGAAAACCCTTCAGGTGCATCTGCTCTACTCTCTCTATGACACGTTCATCTATATCAATATCATCGAGTAGAGATAGAACAAAAAACTCTTTTGGTATAGACCAGATCAGGTCATGCATTAAAAAAGAGCGATCAACCTTGACAAACGCCGGGTATCCGCCTAACAGCTCTTTTGTACCAAACTTATTGAGAACGCTCATGATAACAGTAGCTGTTGCCTGTCGTCCATTGCTTATATCGCTGGAGGCAGTGTCATCCCGATAGAAGAGATCGTAGGCAAAGATCCCTCCTTCATGTTTTAAAATAGGTTGACGTCCAATATATTGATTCATACTTATCCCTCGATGAGATGTATTTTACACTATTTTCATAATATTGTCTAAAAAGTCACGCTTAAAATTCTGGCACCTATTTAATTCAGAGAGTCTAAAGATAAAAATTATTACTATATAGTAAATTATATACTAAGAGGGCATCAAATTTGAAACCGAAAGACGAAGTCACCCGCAGCCTGCTGATCGATCGGCAAACGTGGGATGATGCGATGAAATATTCGCGGGGAAGATATAAAATGAGTTTAAGTAAAGTTGTCGAAAGACTGCTGCAGGACTGGTTGGCTAAAGAGAAGAAGAAACCCCTTGACAGCGAGGGACAGGGGAAGTTTTTTTAAAATAGCCACCGATTAATATTAATTACTATCAAGCATCTTGAGCATAGATTGTTTACGCATTTTTTCTGCAAAGCTGACCGCCGTAAACCCTTGGGCATCCATGGCATTTTTGTCCGCTCCATTGGCTAAAAGAATCGAAACAAGCTCCACTCTTCCATAACAGACAGCAGCCATTAACGGTGTAAACCTGCTTCTGCGACTCGTCTGATTGACATCAGTACCATCAGCAATCATCTTTTGGACAAGCGGGATATTATTGTAAGTGATGGCATAATCAAAAATACTGACACCCTCATTGTCAAAGTCTTCCAGATCTGCCCCATTGTCAATCAATAGATCGATCAACTCGTCATCACATTTATATTTAATAGCCAGAGCAAGAACAGACTCATCGTTTTCATTATGATCATTGATGTCAGCACCCTCTTTAATGTGTTGCTTGACACCTATATAATCGTTATTTTGCAATAGAGTGATCCACTTTGTCATACATATCCTTTTCTTCTCGGAAGTATATCATGACTCATTCTGCACAATAAAACTGAAATAAAAATAACAAATTTATTTAAGGACACCTCTAAAAACCCTGTGTATCATCAGCGTTGCATACGACTTTGTGATGTGCGAAGCCTGCCCTTGGGTGCAAGGCAGGTTCTTGCTAGCGTAACTGGTTACGGTTGCAAGGTTCTAACGATATCTCGAATGAGAAATATGCCAGTGGCATATTTTCATCGAGTAAAGTTGCTTAATGTGTGTGACGCCCTTGGGGAGGGCAAATAAGGCGCAAGCTTCCGTCCTAAAATCTCTTGCACCCAAGGGCAGGCTTCGCACATTTACCTACGGGTAGTCCTGCAAAACCTTAGAACAAAATCTTACACCTTCTTTGCCCTCTGATGATATACAGGGTTTTTAGAGGTGTCCTTAAGCCACAGCCCCTTCATACAGGAATAGGTTTTAATAGCCATAGTACCTAACAGTTCGACGACTGAACCCTAAAGCACCAGGGGTGTGAGAACATGCTGCCGTAGCGAACATAGCGATAGCGTAGTCAAACGATTTATGCCCTTTGGGTACTTTGTTCGTTTGGCGTCTTAACTTAATAACCTATATGTTAAAATTCCGAAAAATAAATTCAAAGAGAGTTCATGCAGACAATAGAAACTACTGATGCCTTCAAAGCATTGATTGAAACGATCAAAAACAAACCAGGCTATAAAGATCCTGTAGCATTTGGTATTTGCCGTACCGACATGGGTCAACTTAACAGTGATAAAGTCCTTCAGGCAACCTACCCTGTCATCAACTGGAATGAAAACTTCGGCAGTGCCGCTATTTTCATCGAAGCGCTGGAAGAACAAGGTGTAGAAGTAGACTTTACCGCCGATGAAGTGGTCTGCAACGTTAACCTTGATTTTCTGACAAGCTGTCTCAATGCCTTTACACCTTACTCTGATGAAGCCTATGGCGATGCCCATAAAAATATTCAAGTTATTTCAGCCCTCTATAACGAGATTAAAGCAAATGGAATGCGTGATGGTGAATTTCGTGTTACCTTCCTCTTTGAGGATGCTGCATGTCAAAGCGTTGAAGCAACCTATCTGAAGCTTTATGCACTTTCACTGGCTAAAGTGGAGCTTCGCAGCATTAACCTGAACGGTGCATTCGGTGCTTTACCGAATGTTGCATGGTCTGGCGGTATGCCGATTGAACTTGACTGGCTTCGTGAATTCGAAATTGAGCTTAAATTTGCCAACGAATACCCGCACATCGACTTCGTCGATAAATTTCCTCGTTTCCTTCAACACATCATTCCGGCTGACAATACCCGTATTCTTGAGACATCAAAAGTCCGTTTTGGTGCACAGCTTCATGCCGGTACAACGGTTATGCCAGGTGCAAGTTACATTAACTTCAATGCCGGAACCACCGGTGTGAGCATGGTTGAAGGGCGTATCTCAAGCTCTGCTATTGTCGGTGACGGTTCAGACGTAGGTGGCGGCGCTTCTATTCTTGGTGTCCTTAGCGGTACAGACGGCAATCCTATCTCTGTCGGTAAAAACTGTCTGCTTGGCGCCAACAGTGTTTGTGGAATCCCTCTTGGAGATGCTTGTATCATCGATGCCGGTGTTGCCATTCTCGAAGGAACCAAGGTAGGTATCTACCCTGAGGCACTTATCACGCTGCAAGAGGTTAACACACAGGTCAAACTTGAAGGTGAAGTTTTCAAAGGTAAGCAACTCGCTGGCCTTAACGGTATTCATTTCCGTCAGAACTCAATGACCGGTGAGATCACAGCCAGTCGTTCAACACGTGAGATCAAACTTAACGCTGACCTTCACTAATCCCCTTTTTTTCGCAAGTATCTTCCCTCCGAAGATGCTCGAATTCGGGAATTAATTTTTTCATCTAATTATCATATCAGTAATACCCGACTATAATAGAAGTATCAAAGATGAGGAGAAACATAATGATTTCAAGTAATGTATCATCTATTCAGGCTCATCAGACATTGATGAACAACAATGCCAACAATGTAGCCAATACCAATACAGATGGATTTGTTCCAACAAACGGAACGGTAAGTGAAAGTGCCGGCAATGCAGTAACAGCCAACCTTTCAGAAGCTACAGACACCGGAAGTGCACAGAGTCAAAGTGATCTGAGTAAAGAGCTGACCGATCAAATTGTTATTGAGGATGTAGTTGATGCTAATGCGGCAGCTATCAAGACACAAGATCAAATGTTTGGAACCCTGCTAGACATTAAAGCATAAAAGTAAGCTGCAGTAAGGCTTATTTTTCCTCTCTGCTGGCAGTAATGATATTCATACTGACCAGATTCTTCAATAGGTTATTTTCTTCATCATAATCTTCTTGTTCGCAGCCAAGATTTAGTGTACTGATAATCGTCTTACCAACAATTTTTCTGCCCTGGATATCATCTTCCATTGTTTTAACACCCCAGACATTATGCATCACCATTACCTGATCTTCATAAATACCTAAATAAAGCAAAATATGTCCATTCCGGTAGAGCAGTGTTTCAAAGGGAACACCAAATTTGACAATCGTCTCTATCTTCTCTTTTCGGCTCATATCTTTTAGCATGATTTTTTTACCGATACGAGACTGCTGTGAAGAGTTTCGTGGCAGCCAGATACCAAAGGGTGCGTAAAGATCACGGATTGTAGAGGAGCAGTCACGCTCTTCATAGAGACCTCCCCAGCCATAATTACTCTGCATCAACTCATTGGCCAGATCAGGCAGGGTTTTCTTGCTGAGGGGAAGGACTTCTTCACGACCCACAAACCTTGGAATAACAACTTTGGTATAAGTAGCTTCACTGTAGCGGCCTGCAGTTACTGCAAGCGCGACATAATGTGATTTTTCAATAGCAACAAGAGGTAGCATTACACCGATACGGCCATAAAAAACAAAATGGTTTTTTTCATCTTTGATCGGATAGTTGTCAGTGATAAGATGAAGCTGCTTTGCCTGTTGCCACTGCTCCATATGTTCAGGCTTCATATAGGCGATGCTATAAGCGGGTAACCATCCCGTGGCATAAGAGCTGAAGACATAGACCCATGCCCCGTCTTTTGAGTAGTGCGAGACAAATAGCGGTTCGTTGGCATGAACACCGCTATTTTGGAGATAATCAAAGGGGAAACCTTCACCGGCCTGTGAAGGGTCTCGAAAAAGTGGTTTGTGTGTTGGGAAGTTTCTTAGATGAGAGAACTGCAGGGTAATAGCCGAGCGGTTAATGGTTCCATACTGCTCAAAGTTTGCTGCCTTGAGCATCAGCTCAAACCATGTTTTTGGTAATGGTTTAAGGTTCTCACCAAAACTGCCCTTTTCCGTATAGACCCGGAAAGGCCACATTACTGCCGATTTTGTTTCTGGAGGCTGCTGGATGTTCCACGGTTTGAAGTAGTGTTGTTCATACGCTTTTTGCATAGTGACAAGACTCATCCGGTCATGAATGTTAGCTGCATAACTATGGGCATTTTGTGGAAATTTTTCAAGATCTGCCAAATTAAAGGTAGGTGTTACACCCGTTTTCTTAACAGTCGCTGACTCTTCTTTTGCTGGCTGCGGTACCGTCTTCTTCACCTTTGGCTCTGTTGAACTACACCCTGCCAATAAAAGAAGCCCCAGTAAAATAGTTGATAAATGACGCATAACTCTCCTCCGCGAAGGCAGTCTCTACTCTACCCCGCCAAAACGTCCGACAACACGACCTACCACATCCACTTCATTAGAATGAGCGATCTGTATCGGATAGTCTTTATTGTCTGAAATGATATCGATTTTACCATCAATTCGCTTTTGTATCCGCTTAATAAAGAGACCGGCCTCGGTATTTATAGTAAAAACACCGCCTCTGCCAATGTCGGTTCTCGATCGGTTGACAAAAACAATATCTCCATAGCTGAAAGTAGGTTCCATAGAGTCGCCACTGACATTGATCGCTTCAATGTATTTTAGCTCACGTTCCCCGCCAAGTGTTGCTACAAAGCTCGGCTCCAGCATTAATGGTTCATAATTCTCATCATCATTATAGGCTCCGCCACCTGCAGAGGCACTCACTTCGCTGAAGTAACGCACCATATAAAAACGATTCGTGGGTTCGACCAGGCTTTCGGGAGACTGTCCATACAGAAGCCAGTTGATTGCGATAGAGCGCTTGGCACAGAAATCCAACAGCTCATGGAAAGGGATCTTGTCGCGCTTCTTCATCGTGGCAAAATTCATTTGCGAAATACCGAGCATCCCTGCGACATCTTTATCAAATATCTTTTTGCCAGGATGATCTTCCGAGACAATATCTTTGATTGATTCTACAACGTCAGTAAAACTTTTCATCTCACACGCTCCTTACTTTTTTATTAGACTTCTTTCATAACCTTGGTTTTGTAAGAGGTCTCTGGCTTATATAAAGCCAGCTTTAGCGCCATAGCGGCTAGCGTAGTCAAATGGGCTTTGCTCATTTGGCGTTCAACACAGAGTTATGAAAGAACTCTATTATAGTAATACCTTGAGATTCGAATTGAAATAAATATGTCATTTTGCAATATTTATGACAACTTCTCCCCATCATACTGATACTCATAGGATCTCATAGCCGTACAGATTTCAAAAAGTGCCTTTGAAAACAATATTGCAATATTATGACATATAAATATTTCAATTTGCAATATTTTTACCACTGAATGCAAAATAGACCTATGATTGTATTAACAATCAAATGATTAAAGGATTTGAGATGGCAAAGATGATCAAACAGGCAGAAACACTTTTTGGAAAATTCGAACGTTCGCTTGAGTTGTGGGCAGATAAAATTTTATAAAAGAGAAGAAGTAAGATAATAATTAAAGTGCCTCTGAAAACAGTAGTTGCATTTCAGAGGTCTTACAGAGTAGATTATAAACCTAAAGTAACTTCAGTTTTTTCTTCGCTTTGAACAATGGCATCAATATCAAATACTTTATAAGTACCATTATATGCACCGGTTGTATCGAGAGTAACAACGACCAGGTCATATGTTCCTGCTGCTAAAAAAGACAAAACAAATTCACCTTCGAGATCTCCGTCTTCATCTTTTACATTGGCACTGTTAACAGAGTTTTCAAAATCAGATGGTTCAGTGTCAGCCCATGACCCGTCTTCGTAAGAGTATACTCTATATACTTCTCCATCAACCATGTCAGTCAGGATACCCTTGATTTTTCCAGCCTGATTATTAACAATCAAGCGGATGGTCGGTTTCAGTTTAAAGTCACCGTTTCCTTCAGCTACAATCGATTTTGCAATATCAAAATCTGCAGTTACATTGACATCACCATTCACGGGTACATCAAAACTGCCTGTCAGTTTTTCTTCACCACTTGGTACATAGAGTGGTTGATCAGAGCTGCCATCATTATACTCGATATAACATCCCGAAGTACTCTTCTTCGAAGCGTTCAGTTCAAAACGGATCTGTGTATAGTGACCGGAGGGAAGAGTGAATTGACCTAAAGCCGTTGTATTGCCCTCTTGTAGATCAAGCAGGTCGATTTTTCTAGGTCCTTCAAATTCATCCATTGTCTGCCATCCACCGCCGCTGGTGTGATATTGAATCCCCATAATCGTTATATAGACACTTTCGACATTTGTAGCATCTATGACTGAATCCGTAAGATTCAACGATAAGCTTCCGGATTCACTCTCAGATGAACCTCCTCCACCGCAACCGCTAATCACTCCTACCACAAGCAGCGCACTGACCAGACCAATTAAATACTTTTTCATGCCGACACCTTTGTCTTATTGATATGACTAATATACTACAATAAAACTAAAAATGTAAGAAATTTATTTAACTAAATCAATGGATGATTTTATCTGTTTTCTGGCTTTTCTGGCTTATCTGAAGTCGGCTTTTTTTTATCATTTTGTTTTTTTTCATCTTCTTGCCGCTGTGTGTATTTCGACTGATGGTAGCCCTGAAAGATGAAAATCATAAACAGTACAAAAAGAATAATCATAATAGCATCAACTACTGGATTCACATAATCTCCTGATAATCGGTAAAATTTTGTTTGATAGCCTCATAGAGAACGATACCTGTACTGATCGCCAGATTAAGGCTTCTGCCCTCTTTTGTCATCGGTATGGTCATACAGTTCTCAGGCTGCTCATTGAGCAGTGTTTCGGGGATGCCGGCTGTTTCGCTTCCAAGAAAGAGAAAATCCCCCTTCTTGAAGTCAACATCAAAATAGGGACGCTCTGTTTTGGTTGTGGCGAAAAAGCAGCGGATATCTTTAGGATGTGCCTCGAAAAAATGGTCCAGACTCTCCCATACTTTCAGATCGAGTTTATGCCAGTAGTCCAAACCGGCACGTCTGACCGCTTTTTCGGTGATATCAAAACCAAGCGGCTCGATAAGATGGAGAGTCGAGCCGGTATTGACGCAAAGCCGCCCAATGGTACCGGTATTGTTGGGGATCTGCGGATGGACAAGGACGATGTTGAACATACGTTTTCCTCTATAAAAATTATTTTTTCTACTCATATTCCTAAGAAAGTGTTCGAGTCTAACAACGCAAAAGCGACAAGGGCTCGAGGGCCTGCTGCCGAAGTAAACTCAGCGTTAGC
>JAYEMF010000108.1:0-10706 GCA_034717975.1 Campylobacterota bacterium | reverse complement strand
TGGTTGTCGATAGTCTTGGCGCGGTCAATCACTTTCGGCTTTATCGGAGTCGAACACATTTTCTGCTGGATATGCAGCGCGAAGGAGAGCAGAGTGTTCTGTTCAAGATTCGTGCCTTGAATCAGTAAAGCCCTTTGTTTTCTATATCCAGACTATCTGAGAACGAGTCTGTTTCACTCTACCCCTAACATCTTTTTATTGTTAAATTCTACAAATTAGATTTTATAATTATATTACTATTTATAATAGCTTGATACAATATTTGGATATCTCAAGTATAAGATAAAAGGATATGTAATGAGAAAGTTGAATCTGATGGCACTGCTAGTCGGGGCTGCTCTGTTTACAGGTTTAGGCGCCACTTCTGCGATGGCTGGAATGGGTGAGAAGTGCGGTGCACAGCAAAGCAGTAAATGCGGTGGAGAAACAATGAAAGCCCCTGCGGGCAAATGCGGGGAAGCTAAAGCAATGAAGCCGGGCAAATGCGGTGGAGAAAAAATGGAATCTCCTGCGGGCAAATGCGGGGAAGGTAAAGCAATGAATCCTGGCAGATGCGGTGGTGAAAAGAAAACACCTCCGCCAGTGAAAGGCAAATGCGGCGCCGGTAAGTGCGGCTGATATAACCATCGGGTGCTTCGGCAACCGATTGTTTAGTGTAGTGATAAGTGCAACGTCATAGGTTGCTGTTATTTGTACACTAAAGGATCTGTCATGCAGTGCCAACTTCTTAAAGTAACCAATTTTCTAGCACCCCTTTTAGAGAAGGGAAAAGATCTCTCACTCCTCTCTCTTCGTCTGATTCTGGCTTACGGATTTTATAGCCCTGCCATGCATAAGTGGGACGATATCGGTGCGGTGGCCGATTGGTTTGGTTCCATTGGAATACCGCTGCCGACACTCAATGCCTACATGGCAGCATCAACAGAGTTGGCAGGTGTTGTTTTACTGACACTTGGACTTTTTACCCGCCTGATCTCCATTCCACTGATTGTCGTTATGATTGTGGCGATCACTACAGTGCATCTTGGCAATGGTTTCAGTGCCGGTGATAACGGTTTTGAGATACCGCTTTATTATATGTTGATGCTTTTTGCGCTGGTAACACACGGTGGCGGAAAATTTGGTGTTGACCATTTTCTTGAAGAGAGGGAGTAGTTATGTGTATTCCTCATGGAACGATAACATCAAAAGATAACGGCTATATAGAAGAGAAGCCTAAAAAACATCTGGACCGTGTCTCCAAAGAACAGTTTGGAAAGGGTGACCCGGATTTTGTGGATGAACGTAAAAAGCCATATACTCTCAAAGAGAAGAAGAGCTGGCTGGCGTGGTTTTTGAATTAATCATCCCGGTATTTTGAAATACCGCAGGGTTGATTTGGGGTAGGAGGATTCTCTTTGAGATAGGTCAGGTCCTCAAGGGTCTGCTGTAGCACTTTTTTCTGTTGCAGAAGTGGGAGCATCAGGTTGTCTTTGTCTGTCAGATTGATGGACCAGTCCATCAAAATTTTCTCTACTTCCGCATCGAGGTCCTTGAGTGCATTGTTGATATGTTCGATTGATTTCATGGGCGAATTATAGCACCACTATTTTGAACGCCAGATGAGCAACACCACACTTATGCTTTAGCAACGGTAGTATCGACATTTAGTGTCAGAAGTCCATTTGGCTACGCTAGCCGCTATGGCACTAAAGTTTGTCTCTTGTGAGACCGAGAATTTTTCATAATAAAATTATGAAAAGATCTAATCAAAAAGTGTCGGTTCAAGTGCTTTGAGCCGAAAAGTTTTGCGATGGATGTCACAGTAGCCATGTGTTTTAATTGCTTCAACGTGGGCTTGCGTGCCGTAGCCCTTATGCCCTTCAAAACCGTACTCCGGATAGTCGGATGAGAGCCTGACCATCTCACGGTCACGCGTCACTTTGGCCAGGATGGAAGCGGCACTCACTTCGGGAATCTCAGTATCCGCTTTGATCATGGTGCGCAGACCATTGACGCCAAAGGTAGAGTTGCCATCAAAGAGGTAATCATCGGATTCGACATGCTTCTTGATCGCCTCAAGGCCCATTGACAGACATTTAGAGATGCCATGTTCATCTACTTGCTGTGCAGAGAAGTGCGCGATATGATAAGTGGCGGAAGAGAGGATCTGGGTAAAGAGGAGCTCGCGTCTTTTTTCGGTCAGCTTTTTTGAGTCATTCAGCCCATCAATGGGCTCGTTTAGAATAACACCGGCCATCACCAGTGATCCGGCGATGGGTCCGCGACCAGCTTCGTCAATTCCGCATAGTGCCATGGAACACTCCTTTTTTAATACGTGTATTTTATTATCTATATGTGAAGATTTGGCTAAAATGATTCTATTATAGATAGGACACCCCCTAAAAAGAGGCGTGATGAAAAAGCTTGTTCTCCTCCTGCTTGTTTCGGTTTCCCTGTTGGCGATCACCGCCGATGAGATCATCAAAAATGTCGAACACAATCTGCAAAGCGATAGCGGTTACTCCAAAATCACTATGAGTGTTACGACATCGAGGGGTAAACGGACGATGAAGATGGAGAGCTGGAACCGCGGCAACGAGATGAGTTTCATTAAGATCCTCTACCCCAAAAAAGATCGAGGCATCACCTTCTTAAAAGTAAACACGACAATGTGGCAGTATGTTCCCAAGATAGAAAAGATCATCAAGATACCGAGTTCCATGATGATGCAGAGCTGGATGGGAAGCGATTTTACCAATGACGATATGGCCAAAGAGAGCTCCATTGTCAGGGACTACAATACGCTGCTTAGCGGGGAGGATGAAAAGATGTTTATCCTTACCCTGATTCCGAAAGAGGAAGCCGCCGTAGTCTGGGGCAAGATCGTTATGAAGGTGACGAAAGATCATTTTGTTCCTCTGGAAGCTGTCTACTACGATGAAGATGAGATCGAACAGCGTATACTCTACTACAGCGATGTCAAGGTTGTCGGGTCCCGTTATTTCCCTGCCGTTATGACGTTGATCCCCTCAGACAAGAAGAACCGAAAGACTGTCGTGACGATGGATGAGGTTGATTTTGATGTGGAGATTGATGATTCACGTTTTACCAAGAGTGCACTTAAAAGGTACAGCCGATGATACTCGTCAAGATGGCGCTTCGGCAGTTATTCACCCACAAAAAACGCTCCATCGTTACCTTTTTGCTCAGTGCCTTCTCTACACTGCTCTTTATCTTTGCCAACGCCATCAGTGACGGCAGTCACAACCAGCTTATCCGCTCCAGCGTCGAGATCTATCCCGGCTATATGGAGGTAACGAACCGTGAGTTTGAAGATGAACCGAGCTTTGAGAGCCTGATCTTCGATGTCGCGACGGCAAGAGAGGCACTTGAGAACGTTGAAGGGATCAAGGCGCATGCAGTACGGTTTGAAGCCTTTGCTCTCTATGTGAGTGATAAACAGTCCATCGGCGGGATGTTCACCGCCATCGAACCGGAGAACGAAGCGGAGGTGTCGCGGCTGAAAAGCTCACTGGTCGAAGGGGAGTACCTAAACAGTGATGACACAAACGCCCTCTACCTCGGGGTCGAACTGGCCAAGCGTTTGAAGCTGGGAGTAGGCGACAGACTCTCGTTTATCTCTACGGGAGCGGACTACTCCTTCGCGGCAGACAACCTTCTCATCAAGGGGCTCTTTAAAACGAAGCTATATGAGTTCGATAACGGTTCGGCCTTTGTGAATAAGGCCTACTTCGACACGGTGATGGAGAGTAAGAATATTGCGACACATATCATCATATCACCGGTCGACGTTGAAATGATCGATGCCGTGACCGCTGATGTGCAAAAAGCAGTAGGTGAAGCTCTGGATGTGAAAAACTACAAAGAGACCCTTGAAGACCTCATTCTGGCGATGGAGATCGACGAGATCTTCGGCTACATCACCCTGGGAATCTTCTTTATAGTTATCTTCTTCGTCATTGCCATCTTCGCTTTCCTCTCCGTCTATGCCCGCATCCGACAGATCGGGGTGCTGCGTGCCATCGGGACGACACCGTCTCAGGTGATGGGGCTGCTGCTCATCGAGGCGTTCATCCTCGGAATACTCAGTGTCGGTGTCGGCGGAGCAGCAGGCGCTTATGCAAGTGATTATTATGAGAAGCACCCCATCGAGTTCAGCTCGATGGTAGATATGGATGTCGAGGAGTATTACAAGCAGTACAACATGGTTGCCGATATGACGATCCCTACGGAGTACAATCCCTCCAAGATCATGGCTGAGATGCTGTTGATGCTCCTGCTTAATCTGCTCACGGTGATCTATCCTATTGTGATGATCAACCGCTTTACCCCGACGGAGGCGATACGTTATGTCTGAGATGCTCTATTTCAAAATGGCACTGTTGCATATTGTCCGTCGCAAGGGACGTGCCGTCCTGATCGCCCTGATGATCAGTCTCTCGCTGATCGGCTTGCTGCTGATGGAGGGGATGTATGAGGGGATGATGGTTCAGATCACCCAAAATTCCATTAAAACTGGCTGCGGGACCGTCTCGATTCAGCACAAAGAGTTTCGATCGGACAACAATATCAAGTACCATATCGATGCGCCTGAGCAGATCATTCCGCTTCTTGACGCACAAGCGGGAATCAGCAGTTATGTGACACGGGTCAGCCAGCGTGGGCTTATTGCTACGGCAGGCTACTCACAGGGGGTGAGTGTAATGGGTGTTGAGCAGGATCGCGAAGCAGAACATGCCGGCTTGCCAAACTTTATGATCAAAGGTAAATACAGTTTTGAAAAGCGCGGGGCGGTCATAGGCTACCGTTTGGCCCGAAAACTCAAGGTGGAGATCGGTAAAAAAGTGATTGTCACGATGCAGGATGTGAACAACGAAGTGGTTTCCGTCGCATTGAAAGTACGCGGCATTATCAAGACGAACAATATGGCGATAGACGGCAGTGGATTGCTGATGGATATAGACCGGTTGCGTGCATTGACGGGTATCCAAGGCGTGACAGAGATCGCAATATTGCTGGATGATCAAAATGCCGATTTTACGATAAAAGAAGCCATCGAGAAGCAGCTGCAAGACGGGAACCTGGCTGTCTATAGTTACAAGGAGCTCTATCCGACGCTTTACGAGAGCGAAGCGTTCATGGAAACTTATAACAAGATCAGCTCCGCTTTTATCTTTATCGTTGCAACGCTGGGTATCTTTGGCGTGGTACTGGTCTCGGTGCTCGAGCGGGTGCGGGAGTTCGGTATCATGATGGCCATCGGGACGCAGTTTCGGGATATCACTCGCCTTATCATCTACGAATCCCTGCTCATCACGATGAGCGGCTATATCGTCGGGGCAGTAGTCGGCGGCGGCCTGCTCTGGTACTTCAGAGAGTATGGGCTGGACCTCTCCGGTTTGAGCGATGCTTTCGCTATCTTCGGGATGGATTCGAGCATTCACGCGATCCTCAAGCAGGAGTATTTTACCAGCTCTTTTATCAGCGTACTGCTGGCGACGCTGGCAGCTACGGTCATCCCGATCCGTACCCTGAAAAAGCGCAATCCCATCCAATCCATAAACGATATGACCTGATTATTGTGCCGGGGAGACAATAATCAGGTCTAAAATAGATAAAATGGAGATAAGGAAACCTCAGATGAATTTTTTAACGATCAGTGGCTTGAAAAAGGTATTTAACGAAGGGAGCGAAAGCGAAAGCAATGCTCTTAAAGGAGTCGATCTCTCCATTGGCAAAGAGGAGTTCATTGTCATTTCCGGTCCCAGTGGCAGTGGTAAGACGACTCTGCTAAATATCATTGGTGGACTCGACAGTCCAAGCGGGGGGAGAGTCGATCTGGAGGGGACTGAGATCACCGCGTTGGACGAAAGTGACCTGGCGCTCTTTCGGCGCGAGCATATCGGTTTCGTTTTTCAGGCGTACAACCTTATTCCAGTCCTGACGGTAAAAGAGAACATCGAGTATGTCATGCGCCTCTCGGGTTATCCGCAGAGCGAGTGCGATGCCCGGGTGATGGAGGTGGCCAAAGAGCTTGATATCGATGCTTACCTTAACAAACTCCCCGATCATCTCAGCGGCGGACAGCAGCAGCGTGTCGCCGTGGCCCGTGCGGTAGCGAGCAAGCCCAAGCTCATTCTTGCCGATGAGCCCACCGCCAATCTCGATACGGCAAACGGTGAGAAGCTGATGGCGCTGATGCGCCGTCTCAACGAAGAGGAGAAGGTGACCATCATCTTCTCCTCCCACGACCCGCTGGTCATCGAAAAGGCGCGCCGCTCCATCGTTTTGCGTGACGGTGAGATTGTCGAAGATACGGTACGATCATGATACGCACGCTGTTGATCGGGGTGTTTTTTGCTATGAGTGTTTCGGCGCTTGAGCATGAGATCACCTTCGAGAACAGCAACTTTACACTTTCTCGGGCACTTATCGATAGCGGTGAGCGGGTTCTGGTCAACTACAACCGTTTCAGGATCATTGACCATCTGCAAGAGGGTGCGTGGTTTGTTACGGCGATCGGCGATCTGGAAAACTATCTGGGGCGTGGGTACATTCAGAGTACAGAGTACCGCTACTTCAGCGCAAGTAGTACCGATACTCCGTTCAAGACCCAGACCGAGAGACATAATTATGGTGAAGGGGAGTATTATGCCCAGCTCTACCGACTTTATGGCGGGTATGTGGACGAGAAGCATCGCATCGCCCTTGGATTGCAAAAAGTGAGTATGGGAGTGGGGCGTATCTGGAATCCGACGGACCTTTTCAATCCCAAAAATCCGCTGGCGCTTGAACCCGATGAGGTCTATGGTGTCTTTGCTCTGGCCTATACCTATGCATCAAGTCAGTTGAGTGAACTAACCGCCGTCGCGGCACAAAGAGAAGATAGCAGCTTCAAGTATGCCGGACGGCTGAAGGGGTACTTGGAAGTAGTCGATATCGGTCTGGATGTGGTAAGTGCCGATGATGTTACGATGATCGGCTATGAGCTTGAAGGCGAACTCTTCGGGAGTGGTATCGAAGTGAGGTCTGAGGGCGGCTGGTTTGAGGACAAAGGCTTGAATGAGGAGTTCTTCCAGGCGATCGTCGGTGCCGACTATGCCTTTGAAAACTCACTTATGTTAGTAGGTGAGTGGCTTCACAGCTCCAAAACATTTGATCTTGCGCAAAGAGAGGAGTCCGGTCTGAGGGATAACCTGATGGGTTCATATGATTATCTTGGAATAAGTGCAGGGTATGAGTTTGACGCACTGCTCTACGGATCGCTTTTTGGCATGGTGAGTATGGATGATGAGAGTTTCTACCTTTCGCCTTTTATCGACTACTCACTGGCAGATGATATGACACTTGGCATAGGAGCAATGCTCTACGCCGGAGAGAGCGGTACAGAGTTCGGCGATCTTGGCCAGACCTATTATCTGAACTTCAAAGTGACATTTTAAGCACCTATTCCCTCTTAGCGAAGCGACCTCTTCCCACTTTCCCTAATCTACCACTGACGAATTTTCTGGTGACATCCTACGCACTCTTGCAAAACGTGGTTATAGGTAGTCGCTATCTGGCTGTAGTCGTTTGCCGTTCCCAGCTGATAGTTGAGTCTGTCGGTATAGTTTCGGATCCGTTTAGCGGTCGATTTGGCATAGCTTTGTGCAAACTCCGGATTGTCAGGCATATGCCGCACCAGTGCATCGCCGTGCCGCTGAAGAAATTTGTGTTCACTGTTCCTCAGACGTTGGGCACCCTTATGCATTTCATCGGTTTTATTGTACAAAATACCGTGCTGGATCAGTTCGAGTGCCGAAGCAAACGACTTCATCACCTTTTTAAGCTCTGTTTTCTCTTTGTCCGCTTCGGGAGCAGCCCAAAGCAGTGTACTAATCAACATCAGTGTTATGGCTCTTATGGGTGTGTTCATCTCTTCTCCTTAGTCTAATCTCCAAAACCGCAAAGCTTTATCTTCATCGGCGGTGATCAGTTCATTTTTGGTTTGAAACTCTATTTTGAGGATGGTCTGTCTGTGCTCTTTGAGAAGGTACCGCTCTTTAAGGTTATCGGTGCCGACAATGGAGATATCATCCTCTTCGTTTTTAACGAATGCAGCCAGGGTGGCATCGGGATTCAGGGCGACACTGTAGATAAAAAAGTCTCCTTTGGTCATCGTGTATTCTGAGGGTGTTTTATAGAGGATGACCCGCTTGTCTTTCCCGCCGCTCAAAAGCATGCCGTTTTTGTAATCGATGGAGAAGATATCCCGTTTGTTGCCTTTTTTGTATTTCTCCAGAATTTCGCCGCTTCTGACATCAATTTTATAGATCAGCGGTGATTCGTCTGCCGTAAAGAGAAAGTTTTTCTCTTCATCGAGAACAATGTCGGAAAGACTGGCCTGATTGAGCTGCTTGTGGTAGATGATCTTTCTCGCTTTCAGATCATAGAGCATCAGCTCGTTACTCATCATACCGATGATGGCAGTATCGGCATCGACAAATTTCACCTCCTGCAGACTGAGTTTTTGAGACTCATCGAGCAGTTTTGTCAGCTTTTTATCTTCATAGAGGTAGAACTCCCTCCAGCCGCTGAACATGCGTGCCACGAAAAGTAGTCTGCCATTCAGATAGTCGACACTGAAAATCAGAGGGCGCATATCATCACCCCAGAGATCTTTCACTTTGGGGAGGATTATCTGGTCGATCAGTTTGTCACTTTTCAGATCATAGATGTCGATCGTTCCCTCTTCCGTCCCGATGATTATGGTGTCGCCTGCTTTGACGAAGTCTGTCACGGGATGGCTTGCCTCGATGTAGCGATAGGGAGTGATCTCTTTGGCCATGCTAACGGCTAAAAAGATCACGGCAATCAGGAAGCAGAGTCTCATGGTTCACCTCGTATCTGTCTCGTCATGGAGACAATTGAAAACTTTAGGGCGTGGCTGTCGCACGCCTCTACACAGCGTCCGCACTTGATGCACTCCATCTGGGTAACCGGCCGGCTGGCTTTGCCGATCATATCCAGTACCTCTACCTCCGGACAGGCTCTCAGGCAGGCCTCGGCATGGATACACCGGTCGGTATCGTGGACGACCTTGATAAGGCTGTATTTACCGACAATGGCATTAAACCCGCCAAGCGGGCAGAGATGCCCGCACCACCCGTATTTTTGCGAGAAGAGATCGAAGAGAAAAATGGCGACAAGAAATACCCATCCGAAACCAAACCCGAAGATGATCCCCCGATGGGTGATGGCGATGGGACTGATCATCTCAAAGGCCGCGACGGAGAAGAGGTAGGAGAGGAACAGGCTCAGTGCGATGATCCAGTAACGGATATGACGGCTCAGGAGGGGAGCATCGCTTTTGGCAGGGATACGCAGCCGTTCTCTAAGCCATGAGGCACTTTCGGTGATGATGTTGACAGGACATACCCATGCACAGAAAAATCGACCGCCTATGACGGCATAGAAGAAGAGTACAACGGCAACGCCTGCGAGAACATCGGCAGCGATCACGGCACCGGCAAAAAAGCTCTGCAGAGTGGCATAGGGGTCGGAGAGCGGGATGAGGCCAAAATAGCGTGCGCTGCTGAAGTTGCCGATAACAACTTTCCAGCCATAGGCATTGGCACCGAAGTAAGCGGTTAATAAAAGGATTTGAACGACTCTTCGTGCGATTGAAAAGCGGTGTTTGTAAAGATATCTACTCATCATAGATCCCTTTGAGGATGCCATCGACATCATTGACATTGTCCAGGGCACTTTTTTTGTTGCGTTCTGTCCGATCCAGAATGACATCGCTTGTCCACTCTTTGAGTCGCTTCTCATCCTCCTCTTCCCACCCGACTATATAATGTTCACCTACATCACTGGTAGAGACAGAGAGCGGCAGAACATAGATGGAGGCGACTTTGGTCGGGCAGGCCCGTTCACACATGCCGCATCCGGTACAGTAGTCGGGATCGACCACAGGTTTTAAAAAAGCGTGCATATCGGTACGGGGATTACGCTCATTGGTCAGGACGATCGCTTTGTCAGCCAGAGGGCAGGCACGGATACACATGGTGCACTGAAGCCCCAGGTGAGCAAGACAGGTCTTGGTGTTGATCGTAGCCAGTCCCATTTTTGCATTGTCTATATGGAGTTTATCGTCAATGCGTAACAGGTCTAGATCGAGCGACCTGGTAGGGCATGTGGATGCACAGGGGATATCAGGACACATATGACATGCCTCTTCCCTTGGGGTAAAGTAGGGGGTGCCAATAGAGATCTGGTCGGAGATGGTAGAGAGTTTCAGTGCATCATATGGGCAGACTTCGACGCACATCCCGCAGCGTATGCAGGTGGAGACAAACTCTTTTTCATTCAGGGCACCAGGCGGCCGCAGGATCAACTGCTTTGCCTGTGCCTGGCTCAGGTAGGCACCCCAGGCAATAGCCCCGAATGCTCCATAGCCAATGGTGTGTACCATCTTTAATAAAAAGTTTCGTCTTTCCGGCTTATCTGTCTCATACATCTTTCTCTCCTCATGAAGAGATTATGAAATAATACTTAAACTTATAATACTACTTGGCGATTTATGGAAAAGTTAGAGTAGTTAATTAATAAAAAATACTTATATCATATAAAGAGTGAGAGATGACGGCATCAGCCGTCAGTTAGTTGAGGTAAGAGCAGCAGTAATCAGTGATACTTTTGACACGGACCACAAAACTGGA
>JAYEMF010000107.1:7044-10794 GCA_034717975.1 Campylobacterota bacterium | reverse complement strand
TGACGAGGTAGAGATTAGTAACGGTAGCGTAGGTAAACGCGGATGTCTTGTGCTTTGTCGACAACCATATTACCCATGCCATAAGCGACAGCTTCTTCCATTGTAACAGGCATACCTGTTGAACTTCCAAAGAAACCATTGCTTCCGCTATATTTGTAGTCAATATAGGTATAACGGACTTGAAGACTAAATACATTGTCGATTAGTGGCTCTGTAAAGTAAGCTTCATAAGCATCACCGCGTGCGGCGATTTTCGAACCGACCATTGTGTCTTCACCGTAAGTGACTGGACGCCAGTATTTTGAACCGTGGTTGAACTCCAGACCAAAACGACCCTCTTCGGAGATAAGTGACGGCATCTGCAGACCTACCCAGTAAGAGTAACCGTTTTTACTCTCTGTTGAACCCAGCATTTCATTTTGACCTGACATTGTAAATCCATCAGCTCCATCATTCGGCTTGGTTTTACTCATCGAACCACTAAGGAAGAAGATGGTCTCATCAAGAAAGTCGCTCCAGTCTTCACCTATACCATCGGAAATGAAGCTGGCGGTAAAGCTTTCTAGATCACCAACAGTTTTGAAAGACCCGTTAGCAGCAGCAAAGTTGTCTGGTCCTGTTGGAGTAGTTACAAGTACATTGGAATCATTATTACCATCTGAATTTGTATCTGTAGGATCATATAGTGACATGTCTTGATCAATTAAATTCGCTGCATAGTAGTACATCATATGAAGTGAGTATTGTCCATCATCGTATGGGGTAAAGATCACACCACCAAGGTCGATACTTTGGTCAATTTCGGCGTACGGTGTTGCTGAGGCCCAGCTTTGGGCATATGTACCACCACGGCCGGCACAGAGTTTGAGTGATAGTCCTGGAATACCAGTAATCTCTTCAAAGTTGGCTTTAGCACTTAGTCCGTCAAACTCGACATTGATAGCGTGTCCAAGCGGTGAAGCAGAGTGGTCATCATCACGGTAGGCAATCAGTTTACCATTCGTCGAGGGACGGCGTCCGATGCTGAAGGTCCATGGGATATCGGCACCGGCAAGCGTGTCATCTTTTAGAAAGAAGTAAGCTTTACGGACACGCAGCTCATCATCATAAGGTTTTTCACTGCTGACCCAGTCAAAGCCGGCCATTCCTGTATCAGTCATAGGATCTTCACTAAAACGCTGACCATATGTAGAGTAATACGCTAGTTGACCAGTAAAGCTCAGGTTTTCATTATAGAGCCAGTTCATACCCATCCAAAGGCGGTTAGTTAACAGGCCGTCGTTGTCAACTTTGTCACCATTGGCCATCTCATACTGGATATTGTCATACGCCGTACGGAAGTCAATGTCAAACTTGATATGGTTACCGTTCGTATTTCTGTTGATCGTACTGATCTGTTCACCGTTACCGGCAAGCTCTTTTTTGAGTTCAGTAATTTCCGCTTCCATTGCAGAAATACGATCTTCCGTTGTAGCAGCGTTAAGTGATCCGCTAAGTACTGCAGCTGCAGCAAGGGATATCATTAAAGTCTTTTTCATTCATTCTCCTATTTCAATGCATTATAATTTGGATAACCATAAGCTATTCTTATGCAAATGCTTGAGAGCATGGTAACAGAAAATAAATAAAAGTAATTTTAAAAAAAAGTGATAATTCTGTGATAATAAAAATAGATTTTTGTGATAACCCGAAAAGGATCCTTCTGCGAAACAGACTACAAAGCTCGCATTAAGAGAGGTTCAGATAAAATTTCGCGATTTTCTTTCCTTTAATGTGAAATAAAACAAAACAGGTGTCAGGCCAAAAACTGGTGCAGTCAGTCTGAAAAAATAGACAAAGCTGTCGGCGACACTGAAGCAAACCGGTAAAAATCTAGGACAAGATGTCCTATCAAGGAAATATTTCATGGTAACAATGAAAGACCTACTAGAATGCGGTGTACACTTTGGTCACCAAACACGTCGTTGGAATCCAAAGATGAAAAAATACATCTTCGGTGTTCGTAAAAACATCTATATTATTGACCTTCAAAAAACATTGCGTTACTTCCGTAACACTTACCAGATCGTAGTCGATGCTGCGGCTGAGGGTAAAACTGTTCTTTTCGTAGGAACTAAGAAACAGGCTCGCAATTCGATCCGTGAAGCAGCACAGGCTTGTAATATGCCATACGTTGATAACCGCTGGTTGGGCGGTATGCTGACTAACTTCGGAACGATCCAGAAATCTATCCGTAAACTTGACATCATCGAAGAGATGCAAGAGAGTGGTCAAATGGGACTTCTGACTAAAAAAGAAGCACTGATGATGGCTCGCCAGAAAGAGAAACTTCAGAAGTATCTTGGCGGTATCCGTAACATGAAAACATTGCCGGATATGATGTTTGTTGTCGATGCGGTTAAAGAGCACATCGCTATTCAGGAAGCTCGTAACCTGCACATTCCAATTGTTGCACCACTGGACACAAACTGTGATCCGGATCTTATCGACTTCCCAATCCCGGGTAATGACGATGCTATTCGTTCTATCCAGCTTTTCTGTAGAGAGATGGCAGAAGCTATCAATGAAGGTAAGGCACTGATCGCTGATAGTGCTGAAAAAGCTGAGGAAGAAGTAGCGGCAGAAGAAGTAGCTGAAACAGAAGCTCCGGCAGCTGAAGAAGCTACTGAGACTAAGGAAGCGTAGTCATGGCAGTAACAGCAGCAGACGTTAAAAAACTGCGTCAGGCAACTGATGCACCGATGATGGACTGTAAAAAAGCACTTACTGAGTGTGATGGCGATTTCGATAAAGCACAAGAGTGGCTGCGCGACCGTGGTGTTGCCAAAGCTGCAAAGAAATCTGACCGTGTTGCGGCAGAGGGTCTTCTTGGTCTGAAAGTAGCTGAAACATTTGCTTCAGCATCACTTGTAGAGATCAACTCTGAGACGGACTTCGTTGCAAAAAATGACGGTTTCCAGGCACTTGTCGGTAATACAGCAGCGCATGTATTTACTGCCGGTGTTTCAACTGTTAATGAGCTGAACGAAACTTCTTATGAGACAGGTACTTTCTCTGAGTATTTTACTGAGCAGGTTGCGCGCATCGGTGAGAAGATCGAAGTTCGCCGTTTTTCAACACTAAATGCCGGTGAGCATGGTGCTGTTAACGGCTATGTTCACTCAAATGGCCGTGTAGGTGTTTTGGTCGCTGCATCTTGTGACAGTGACAAAACTGCCGCAGCGATCGCCCCGATACTTAAAAATGTTGCAATGCACGCTGCGGCAATGAAACCAAGTATATTGAGCTACAAAGATTTCGATGCTGCTTATGTTGAAGCAGAGACAATCGGCCGTATCGAAGCGATCAAAACAGAAAACGAAGAGCTTGCACGTCTTAAAAAACCGCTTAAGAACGTTCCTCAGTACATCAGCTGTTCTCAGCTGACTGACGATGTTATGGCGGAAGCGGAAGCAGCGATCAAAGCGCAGCTTAAAGCAGAAAACAAGCCTGAGAAGATCTGGGACAAGATCGTTCCGGGTAAGCTTGAGCGTTTTATTGCAGACAATACGACACTTGACAAAGAGCAGGCGCTCCTTGATCAGACTTACGTAATGGATGATACACTGACAGTAGCTCAAGCTGTTGCAAAAGCAGCTCAAGCTGCCGGCGGTACAGCAGAGATCGTTGAGTTTATCAAATACGAAGTAGGTGAAGGTATCGAGAAAAAAGTCGATGACTTTGCAGCAGAAGTCGCTGCACAGATGGGCT
>JAYEMF010000107.1:0-6944 GCA_034717975.1 Campylobacterota bacterium | reverse complement strand
TAGATGCCCATGCACTGACGCACTCCTTTGACTATCCACTTTTCAACAATGTAAACCTGAGTCTGGAAGCGGGCGAATCGATGGCCATTATCGGAGTCAGCGGAAGCGGTAAATCCACACTCCTTCATATTCTTTCAACACTGCTTTCCCCCAATGAGGGAAGTGTAACTCTGCTTGGCAAACCGGTCGATGGTCTGAAAAACAGTGAGTTGGTAGATCTGCGCCGCCATGATCTTGGACTGATCTTTCAGGCACACTATCTTCTTAAAGGCTTCAGTGCCTATGAAAACCTGGAAGTTGCCGGCATCCTCTCCGGTGAGCCGATCGATGCTGAGCTGATTGAGCGTTTAGGCATTGAACATGTGATCAGACAGAAGGTGACCGAACTCTCCGGCGGTCAGCAGCAGCGTGTCTCCATTGCCCGGGTGCTGACAAAAAAACCGCGTCTGATCTTTGCGGATGAACCGACCGGAAACCTTGATCACGATACGGCAGAGGAAGTGATGGCTCTGTTTGAAAGCTATATAAAGACGGATAATGCGGGTATGGTACTTGTTACGCATGAGGAAAAACTGGCTATGCGTTGTGACAAGGTTTACCGTTTGCATGAACAGAAGCTTGAGCAAGTCAAGTAGGGAAGAGTAAAGTGGGAAGCGGGAAGAGGGAAGAGGGAAGAGCAAGAAAAAATCTTTTATCCCTTTCCCCTTTCCCCTTTCCCCTTTCTTCTGATCCCAAAGGGAACAGCTAATGGAATGGGCACAACTCTTCAGTGAGGCCAGAGTTGTCGGATTTATTCTACTCTTCATCCGCTTTGGTGCACTCTTTATGGCGGCACCGATCTTCTCTCATACGAGTATCCCTGTCAATATCAAAGCCGTGATGGCGTTCTTTTTTACGGTGATCTTTTACTCCGCTATGCCACCGCTTGCCATTGAGATCACCTGGCCGACACTGACGATTGCCATTTTGAGTGAGATGCTTTTTGGACTGGCGATCGGGGTGGTGTTGCAGCTGGCTTATCATGTCATCACCTTTGCCGGTGGACAGATCTCTTTTATGATGGGTTTTTCCCTCGCATCAGCCATCGATCCGCAGACCGGTGTATCGATGCCGATCATCAGCCAGTTTCTCTCCCTGCTGGCATTGATGATCCTGTTGAGTATTGATATGCACCATTGGCTTCTGCTCTTTATAAATGACTCATTAGCCGCTATTCCACTGGGTGGTTTTATGCTGCAGGAGCAGCTGTTCGATTATATCATTCAGGCCGCTGCCAATATGTTCATGGTCGGTTTTATGATCGCCTTTCCTATTATTGCCCTGACATGGCTTCAGGATGTTATTTTTGGGATGCTGATGAAAACGATGCCGCAGTTTAACCTGCTGGTGATTGGTTTCCCAATTAAAATTGGTGTAGCGTTCGTTGTCCTGATCGCGACGTTGGGATCGACTATGCTGATCGTACGTACTCAGATGGAAGGTGCCTTTAACTGGCTGGAGATGCTATTTTAAATAGCTTTTTGACCTCTTTTGCAGTGTCTGGGCATGGCGAAGGTAGGTTTTGACACGCTGCGGTTCACGGGTACACTCTAAAAACCCGATGTCATGGCGCATGGCTTGCTCATCGAGTGCAGCAGTGCAAAGGCACAGCTCTTTTTGATCAGATAATATCAGAGTAGTCGTGATCTCTCCTGCTTTATGAGCACTTTGTAAGCCATCGATTGTTCTCAGGTCGATATGACGGTATTGCAGAAGCTTAGATGCCTTGAAAGCATGTTCATTTGAAATGATCAGTGTTGTTTTTACCCCGGAAATCGCCAGTTTTTTTAGACGTTTTTCAATTTTTTCACTCTGAAGAGCGGCTGTAATGATGAGTAGCTCTTTTTGACTGTTTTTAAGTGTAGTATCGATGGTATATAGCGCATCTGTCGTGTGATCGGGAAGGAAAAAAATTTCTGATGCATTCAGATAGAACGGGGTGAACAAGATTATAAGAAGCAGGTGTTTCAATTTGCTATATCCTTAAGGAGCCTTCTAGAGGTAACTTAAAATTTTTTTGGCTACAATGATAACAATTTCATACCTCATAAAGGCTTGTCAATGAGATTTTTGCTGCTTAACGATAACCCGGTAGTCAATAAACTGGTCACACTGAGTGCACAAAAAACAGGAGATGACCTCGTTACCGCTTCTGGTCTGGGTGATGTTGATGACGATGGCTACGACCTGCTTATTGTCGATGATGCAGCATACAGTGACGGCCTGCTCGATGAACTTAATGAAAAAAGTGTTTTTAGACATGCCATGTATATGACGGCACGTGGCAATGAAGTACCTGAAGGGTTCGATAAGACAGTCTACAAACCCTTTCTTCCAACAGATCTCGTAGAATATTTTTCAAGTCTCGAGGCAATGGAAGATATTATGGAACTCGATACGCTTTCAGATTTGGAAGATGAATCCGATATGGTCATGGAGGAGGCAGGTGAACCAGAAGCGTTCCAGCCGGATATCTCCGAAGAGGTGTTTGATGTACCTGAAGCGGAGCCAGGCAGTGAAGAGCATGTTGATGTAGAGTCACTTGAACTTGAGATGGAGCCGGATGCACTCGAAGATGAACCACTTGATCTGGGTGATCTCGACGAAGAGCTTGATCTTGGTGAATTGGAGAGTGAAGGCGCCCTTGAAGATGGTCTGGAGGCTGAGCTCGATCTCGATGGACTTGATCTTGGTGACCTTGAAGATGAGTCTGCTGCTGATGAGCTTGGGCTTGATGATTTCGAACTCGATAAAGAACCGGTTCTGGATAAAGAGGAACTCCTCGAAGTGCAGGAGCTACTCAATGACACGGAAGAGGAGAGTGATGCAGAACTGGCACCAGGCGGTCTAAATGAGATGACGATGGATGAGGTCAATAGCGCACTCGAAGACCTTGACAGCGAACTCGTAGGGGGACTTGAGGCGTCGGATGAGGTGGCAGTCGATGACAGTGTCAATGAGGCAGCTGAAGAAGAACTTGGTCTACCTGAAGAGCTGGAGTTGGCAGACGATCTTGAACTTCCGGAAGAGGAAGCTGGTTTTTCGGATGAGCTTGAACTTCCGGAGGAGGAAGTCGAGCTGCCGGATGCTGCAGAGGCCGCTGATACTGAAGCAGGCCTGGAGTTATCAGATGATCTTGAACTGCCGACTGCAGAAATGGAACTTTCGGATGAGCTTGAATTGACAGAGAGTGATGAGCCGGAGCCTGCTGAAGATGTGGAGTTTGCCGATGAACTTCAAGGCTTGGAAGAGGAGAGTGAAGCTGCAGGGGAACCTGAACTTGAAGATGAGGCAGGAGAAACGGAACTTTCTGATGAAGCACAAACAGCTGAAGATGCGATAGGCGAAGAGGCATTGGAGTTGGATGAGCTCGAAGAGGGTGAGGCAGATATGGAAGCCGAATCCTTGGCAGATGAAGCTCTTTCAGACGAAGTGGCAGGTTTGGAGGATGAATTATCTGATGAGGATGAAATAGCTGAAGCTTTGGAGGATACCCTCGCTGAAGATGAAGCACAAACAGCTGAAGATGCGATAGGTGAAGAGGCATTGGAGTTGGATGAGTTCGAAGAGGGTGAGGTAGAGATGGAAGCTGAATCCTTGGCCGATGAAGCCCTTTCAGACGAAGTGGCAGGTTTGGAGGATGAAGTTGATGTGGAACTCGCTGAAGATGAACTGGATGAAGCCCTGGTCGATGATCTTTTGAGTGAGGAAGCAGAAGAGGTTGAAGAAGCCGTCGAGACACTGGGCGATGTAGAGAGTGATGACCTGCTTGATGCCCTCGATGAAGAAGATGACCTTGAAAGTATTGAAGAGCAGATAGAAAATGCGATCAGTGACTTGAGTGAAGAGGATCTGGAACAGCCTGTCGATGAAGCGATGCTGCTGGATATTGTCAACGGCGCCGATGATGAAATCATGATCGCTGATGAAGAGGTGGCTGAAGAAGAAGCAGTCGAGCCCGTTGATGAAGCCGATGATGAATTCGCCGGATTGAATGAAATAGATATGAAGATCGCTCTTGGTGAAGCTGATGAAGATGAGAGCACTTCAGTTGAGGCAGAGGAGGAGAATATCTCTGCAGATGAGGATGTTCTGAGTGCAGAAGATGAAGTGGCATCCAGCTTGGAAGAGATTGAAGAGAGTGTTTCCGTGGGTGCGGAGAGCGGTGTGGAAGCCCTTTTGAACCTGACCAATACTTTACAGGAAGTACTGAAAAATGAGGAAGCGGCAAAAGCCCTTAAAGGGATGAAACTAAATATTAACATTACATTTGGAGAAGAAGATTGAATTTTGACACTGGAGCTATATTAGTACTTTCCGGCCCAAGCGGTTCGGGAAAAAGTTCTCTGATCAACATGGTTAAGGATGAAATCGGGCCTTATTATTTTTCCGTTTCTACCACTACACGCCAGATGCGCGAGGGAGAAAAGGAGGGGATTGACTACCATTTCGTAAGTGAAGAGGAGTTCAAAGCCGATATTGAAGCCGAAGAGTTTTTAGAGTATGCGAAGGTCCACGGCAACTATTACGGTACCTCGCTCAAACCTGTAAAGAAGGCGCTGGAAGAACGAAAACTGGTGCTCTTTGATATTGATGTACAAGGACATACTACTGTCCGCAGCCGATTGGGAGATATCACTACATCGGTCTTTATCACGACACCGACTCTTTCTGAACTTGAGGGGCGCCTTACAAGCAGGGCAACAGATTCGCAGGAGATCATTGAAAACCGTATCAAGATGGCAAAACGCGAGATACAGCGGGTTAGTGAGTTTGACTTTTTACTTATCAATGACGACCTTGATCGTGCGGCAAAACATTTCATCCGTATTGCCAAAGCGGCACGCATGAAAATACCTACACTGCAAGTCAGTGAGTTTGTCCGAAAATGGGAAGAGGATGTCATCAGTTTTAGCTGTTAAATGGCACCTCTAAAGCATGGAAACAGTTGAATTATCGAGCCTCTAAACTACGCTAAGCACCTTTACAGTAAAGCATAGATATACTACCCAACTAATTTTTAATAAAGGACGCTTATGCCTCAGATTCCAGGTGGATTTGAACTTATCCTGATTCTTGCTGTTGTACTACTTCTCTTTGGAGGAAAAAAGATTCCAGAACTTGCCAAAGGTCTTGGTCAGGGGATTAAAAACTTTAAAAAGTCCGTCAAAGAGGACGGTTCTGAAGAGGTTGCTGCTGCCGATACCGATACTGCTGAACCTAAAAAAGTAGAAGGTACAGAAGAGAAATCTGCAACCGAAGCTCCAAAAGAAACAGAAAAACAAGCGTAAGTTTTGAAGCAACGTGTCCAGGCGCTGTTGCGCGATAAACTTGAACGTGATGTTGTCTTGGAAAAGCCGAAAGATCGCTCTTTCGGTCATTTTGCCACTCCTATTGCTTTTTCCCTAGCTAAAGAACTCCGTAAATCACCGATGATCATTGCTGAAGAGCTTGCCTCTTCATTTGGCGAATCTGAGATATTTGATGCCGTTGAGTCCGTCAAGGGCTACCTTAACTTCAGACTCTCCGAAGGTTTTATGAATGAGTACGCCTCATGGGCACTCGATCATGAAGATGAGTTCGGAAAGTCCGATATCGATCAGAAAATACTGCTTGAGTTTGTTAGTGCGAACCCAACTGGACCGCTTCATATCGGGCATGCCCGTGGAGCTGTCTATGGTGACACACTTCTTCGTCTGGGTCGACAGCTCGGTTATGACATTACGGCAGAGTATTATGTCAATGATGCCGGTAACCAGATCGATCTTCTTGGACTCTCTTTACAGCTGGAAGGACAGTCATCGGTTTTAAATATGACGGTTGAATGGCCGGAGAAGTATTACCGTGGTGAGTATCTGACCATCCTCGCTGAGGAGGCATTACAGCAATTTGGTGCTGAGATCCTGACAGATGCAAGCCGTCAGATAGAAGTGGCTCTCTGGGCAAAAGACAAAGTGATGAACCTGATCATCGAAGATATGCGTGCAGCCAACATCGAGTTTGACACTTTCGTGAGTGAAGCGTCACTCTATGATGACTGGGAACGTGTTCTCAAAAAAATAGGCGATGGGGTCTATGAAGACGAAGGTAAAATCTGGATCCGCTCGACAGAACATGGCGATGAGAAAGACCGTGTCGTTGTCCGTGAAGATCAACGCCCGACTTACCTTGCCGGTGATATTGTGTACCACAATCAGAAGTTTGAACGTGGTTATGACCACTATGTCAATATCTGGGGTGCAGATCACCACGGCTATATCCAGCGGGTCAAAGCGGCCGTAGAGTTCTCCGGACATGACTCAAAGAAGTTGGAGATCCTGCTCTCTCAGATGGTTAGCCTGTTAAAAGACGGCGAACCGTTCAAGATGAGTAAACGTGCCGGAAATGTGATCTTGATGAGTGATATCGTCGAAGAGATAGGAGCGGATGCTCTGCGTTTTATCTTCGCTTCCAAAAAATCAGATACCTCGCTTGAATTTGATGTGGAAGAGCTCAAAAAACAGGATAGCTCCAATCCGGTTTACTATGTGAATTATGCGCATGCACGTATCCAGACCATTGTAGGCAAAAGTGATCTCTCAGTCGAAGAGATCATGAAAGCGGAACTGCTTGGTCTGAATGAAGATGGTGACGCCCTGCTCTTTGAAGCCCTTCTTCTTCCTGAAGTCATTGATGATGCTTTCCATTCTCGCCAGGTTCAGAAATTGACAGATTATCTTAAAAATCTGGCATCACGACTTCATAAGTTCTACTATGATTACCGTATCATTGGAACGGATGATGAAGCTAAACTGCTCAAATTATTCCTCGTTACGGGCCTCTCGATTCGTGTTGGCCTCTCTATGATGGGAATTACTGCGAAGAACAAAATGTAAGCCTGGCGGTTTGCATTTTGTTCACTTTAT
>JAYEMF010000106.1:35907-75523 GCA_034717975.1 Campylobacterota bacterium | reverse complement strand
CTCTTTCCTCTTCCCCTGCTCTTCCTCTACTGTGCCAACGGCACTCTAAATCTTCCCGCCGGCCACTACACCCCAGGTTGTTCTCCAGCGTGTTTTTACCAGTGAGATACCGGAGATCGCTACAAGAACGACCGCAGCGAAGATCAGGAATCCTGTCGAGTAGCCATCAAAGGCACCTTTTGACCAACCCAGTGTCTTGATCAGTGCCGTTCCGCCAAGACCGCCGGCTGCACCGATGATACCCGTCATGATACCGATATCTTTTCCAAAACGCTGCGGTACCAGCTGGAAAACCGCACCATTGGCCATACCGAGGCTGGCCATGATCATGAAAAGCACAAGGATAGCCGCCCAGAATGGAAGCGGGATCAACGCATTGACAATGGCCAGTGCAGCCACTGTACCGTAAAAGATATAGAGTGATTTGATACCGCCCATACTATCGGCAATCGCACCACCGACCGGACGGAGTATCGCACCGGCAAAGATACATAGCGCACCGAAATAACCCGCCATAACCTTGACATTCTCTTCTGCCAGCCAATCCAGTCCAAGTGCACTCATCTCAGGCTGGTAGGTGTTCATCAGGTAGACTTTCATATAGCCGGCAAATCCGACGAAACCACCGAATGACACCGCATAGAAGAGGTTAAACCACCACGTATCTCTGTCTTTCAAAAGCTTACCGTAATCGGAGAGCTTCTTGGGATTTGGCTTATAAACATCTGCCGGAGCATCTTTGGCCATAAACATATAGGTTACAAAAATAATAGACGAAAGGACAGCACCCACCAGGAATACCGAGTCCCAACCCCAGAGTTCTGCGATTTTCGGTGCAAACAAAAAGTCGATCACCACACCGATATTACCGGCACCGGCAATACCAAGCACCACTCCCTGCAGCTTGGGAGGATACCATTGACCGGCCTGCGGCAGGGCAACCGCAAACGATGCCCCGGCAAAACCGAGGCCAAATGCTACGATCAGCAGTTGATTATAGGTAATCACGTCTGCTTGCAGATAAGCAAAGAAGAGCGCGGTAATAACAATCGCCTGTGAAACCAGAGCAGTCTTTTTGGCACCAAATCTGTCTACACCGAAACCAAGTACGATACGCAGTAGGGCACCGGAGAGGATCGGGAGTGAAAGCAAAGTCGCTTTCTGACCCGCACTCATAATAAAACCTGTTGTAGCCAATGCCTCCGCAATCTCTGTTGAAAGCGGTCCGAGCATCGTCCACACCATAAATGAAAAATCAAAGTAGAGGAATGCTGCGAGCAGTGTCGGCCAGTGTCCCTCTCCTTTTAACGCTTTAAAACCTGCCATTTGTCTCTCCTGATAGTATTGATACCACGAATTATAATAGAGAATAGACTGTTTTATAATCATAAGTTGATTAATATTTATACAGCAAGATGGATTATTTTTTCTCATACTGCCTTATAATTTTGTATACGTTTTTTAATAGAAAGGCATTTATGATGAAGAGTGTATGTGGTTATTGCGGGGTGGGCTGCGGTATTGAAATACATAACGGCACATTAAAAGGTGACCGTACCTATCCCGTTAGCAAGGGGCTTCTCTGTGCAAAAGGTGCAAGCTCTCTAAGCTCTGTCAATACCGATGCACGTCTTTTGCATTCCCAATCACGCCTCACTCTCCATGATGATTTCAGTGCAATCGAGTGGTCAACGGCAATAGATATGATTGCTGAAAAGATCACTGCTACAACGGCTGATCGTGTCGGGCTCTATCTGTCCGGGCAGTTACTGAGTGAAGACTACTATGTGGCAAATAAGCTGGGAAAAGGGTTCATCGGTACCAACAATGTTGACACCAACTCCCGCATGTGCATGTCCAGTGCCGTTGTTGCCCATAAAAAAGCTTTTGGTGCCGACTACGTCCCGGTACGAATGGACGACATAGAGCATTGCAACCTGTTGATCCTCGTCGGTTCCAATGCCGCCGAAGCGCACGTAGTCCTCTCCAACAAGATCAAAAAAGCCAAAAAAAAGGGCTTGAAGGTGGTAGTCATCGATCCGAGGGAGACGATGACGGCTGAGTATGCCGACCTGTATCTTCCGATCCGTCCCGGCAGCGACATCGATTTTTTCAATCTGGTTGCCGGGCATCTGATCCAGGAGGGCATGGCTGATCTGGACTACATCGATGCGCATGTCAACGGTTATGAGAGATACGCAGAAGCGATCGGCAAACTGCCTGCATCAGAACTCCTGACTCGTTGCGGCATTGCCCCTGAGAAGTTTGAGGCGTTTATGACACTTTTTGGTTCCAGTGAAAATATTATCACGGCCTGGACGATGGGAATCAACCAAAGTGTTCAGGGAGTAGAAAAAAATCTCTCCATCATCAATATGCATCTGATCAGCGGCAAGATCAACAAAGCCGGCAACGGTCCCTTCTCTTTGACGGGTCAGCCCAATGCCATGGGTGGACGTGAAGTTGGCGGATTATCGACGATGCTTGCCGTACATCTGGATTTTGACGAAGCGTCGATTGCCAAAGTATCCGACTTTTGGGGAACAGAGAACATTGACAACAGAGCAGGCCTGAGCGCCTTCGAAATGGTCGAAGCGGCTGAACGCGGAGAGCTGGATCTGTTGATCATCTCCCATACCGATCCCATCTACCATTTGCCGAATCGAAACAGGGTTGAAGCGGCATTCAAAAAAATCCCCTTTATCATAGAGATAAACGCTTATGACGACAGCGAGACAAAACCATTTTCCCATTTACGACTGCCGGCAGCACCATGGGGTGAGAAAGAGGGAATACAGACCAATATGGATCGCACGATTACCCGTCAGGAGAAACTCGTCGAAACATCAGGAGAGGCAAAACCAGACTGGGAGATCTTTTCGATGATAGGCCGTAAGCTCGGATTTCAAGAGGCATTTGCTTACAAAAACGCTGCTGAGATCTTTGAAGAGTTCAAAGCGATGACGAAGTTGAGCAAGGAGGCACATCTTGATATTTACCGTGTCGATCAGCAGAGGCTTAAAACAGAACCTTATGTCTGGGGTGAAAACCTCTTTGGCGAAAACCGGTTTTTAACGGCCAACGGCAAGGCAAACCTCCATATGGTAGAGAGTAAAAACGAGTCGGAGCAGAGATCGCCACACTTTCCTTTTATACTTTTGACCGGACGAATCAGAGACCAGTGGCACTCCGGTACAAAAACCGGTCTGATAGAAAAACTGAAAAAACATAAACCTGACAGCTTCGTCGAGATCAACAGCAGTGATGCCGCTTCACTCCATATTCAAGACGGCGAGCATGTCGAGGTCTCTACACTGCGCGGCAGAGTGACGCTTCCGGCAAAAGTGACTGACAATATCCGTGAAAAAACCATTTTTATTCCGGTGACAGAACGCCAAGTCAACTATCTGACCAACGATCTGCTTGACCCGCTCTCCAAGGAGCCCGACTTCAATCATGCCGCAGCAACTATTTCAAAAAGTGGAGATCAATAATGTCAGCACTGCTAAAACAGGCGTATGAGGCCCGCGCCAAAAAAATCAATAAGATCGAGAAGACCAAAGCCCTAAAAACACCCAAAGAGGCCTTTGAGCTTCTCGAGTATTACGCCGCTGAAGGGTACGATGCCATCAGCGACGAAGACAAGAGCTACTTCCTGAAATGTTTCGGTATCTACGACCGACCGGCAACGCCAAGGCAGTTCATGATCCGTCTGCGTATCCCCGGCGGACAACTGAACAATGAACAGGCTGTCGCCATCGGTGAAGTCGCATGCGATCATGGCAATGACTACATTGACATCACCACGCGTATGCAGATCGAACTGCGCTATCTCAACATCGAAGCTATCCCGACCCTGCTTAAAAAGCTTGAAAGTGTCGGCATCACCGCCTACCAGACCGGTGTCGACAACTTCCGTAACATCATGAACGATCCCCTTGACGGAGTGGGAATGGACACGATCCTCCCCTCTCAGCCCCTGCTGGAAAAACTTCAGTCGAGGTTTCTTCACAACTGGGAGTGGATCAGTGCCCTGCCAAGAAAGTTCAACACCTCCATCACGGGTTCCATGACCAACCGCTCCAACGCCTTTGGACACGACTGTTCGCTCGTTCTCGCTCAGCGGGAAGGTCTCTACGGCTACAACCTCTACCTTGGCGGCAAAGTGGGTCAGGTAGCCAAGAGTGCCGATATCTTCTTCAAAAACGAAGCTGAAGTGGAAGCTGGCTACCAGGCACTCATCGAACTCTTCCGCGATTACGGCTTCCGTGACAACCGCAATAAAAACCGCCTTTACTTTCTTATCGAAGCGGTCGGCATGGATGCGGTCACGACTGCGATTCGCGAGCGTGCAAGCATCGACTTCGCAAAAGCCGGTGTCACCCTGACGCAGATGGAGTGTACCGACCCGGATCAGGGGCGCGTACAGCTCCGTGATGGCAGCTTTGCCCTGCATGCCGTTATCCCGTCGGGTATCTTCAGCGGAAGCGCTCTGCTGCTGGCTGCCGATGCTTCAAAAACCTTTGGTGACGGGCGTATCCGTTTGGATGTGGAGCAGAGTCTCTACCTCATCGGGATCAAGCAGGAGCAGATCGCTTCAGCACTGGAACATCCATTTTTTGAGGCGTATAAGAATGTCGATTCCCCCTACTTCAACCATATGATCGCCTGTGCCGGAACCGAGCACTGCCCCTTTGGCGTCATCCCCAACAAGCCCGACGCGATCGATATGGCAGAGTACCTGACACAGGCGGTTCCACTCGAAGAGGGTCGTATCCGTATGTACTGGTCAGCCTGCGTCAAAGGATGCGGTATCCATGGTGTGGGTGATATCGGTTTTGAGGGGTGTAAAGCCAAAGTGAACGGCCAGAGTGAATATGGCGTCCATATTTTAGTCGGCGGCAAGCTTACCGGAGAGGGCGAAGAGGGCCACAGCGTTATGAAGTCCGTCCCACTTCGTTTTGCCCACCACTATGTGGAGTCTCTGGTGCGGGAGTACCGCCGCCTCAAACAACCGGGCGAAAGCTTCGCACGCTTCCATGATCGCATCCTGGCAAACTATTCGCATGCGGCCATAGGCTTTGTAATGCGTCTTCAGGCCTACCTGCGCACTCAGAAGATCAACATCCCCTATGGCTTTCAGGCAAAAGTAACTACCGGTAGAAACGAGGCCTTTGAACTGTTCGATATGGGTACACATCTCTACTATCAGTTAAGCGGCGAGAGAGCCTATGAGTCAACCGCCCGTTTTGCTCCCGATACCAGTAAAAAACCTGCACCGCTGAAAGAGAGTGATCCAACACTCGCAGATATTGTCTACCGTATGATCCATCCGGATGAGAAGCAGCGTGCCAGCGTCTTCTCGGAACTGCAAGAGCGCATCGCTATAACCGGCTAACTGTTTTCAGAGTGGAGCACAAAGGCAATTAGTCTGTTTTTCTGCCCGCTTTATAGTCGATCTTCCAGAGTGAGCCGTGCCGACTCGTGTAGAACTGTTTTGCTTTGCCATCTTCAAGACACCTGACCATCATACGATTATGACCCATACTTACCTCTTTTAGATTACTAATGGTTCGATGGTATCAATAGCCGATTGAGATCACTGACATGTAACCGATTTACGGCACAATGTATTGCCGTTGAACTTTAAACATCCGGGATCGTTGATCTGGTGATAGTGGAGTGCGGCAGTTGAACCATTGTTATAACGCACATGAATCACACCGCTTTGGGTATCCCCTTGAATAGTCCAGCGGCCCTGACCACTACTCTGATTTGCCGTACCCCAGTTCATAGTGGCATCACCCATTGAATTATAGGAGTTTCCACTGTAACCCGATTCTGTAAAGTCCCTGTACATGCCGCCTGGACAGAGCCCGATCTCTCTTTCGGTAGAACCTGCATACCCCCACCATATCCCTGCGATCTGGTTGGCAAGTGTTTGATTATTGCCTGAGTGTTGTTGATTTTGCCGTTTTGCAGGCCGTTTAAAGGTGAGCTGATAACCTTCCGGATAACTGATACGTAAACCGTTTTTCTCAAGTACATAGGGATAATCAATATATCCATACTCTCCAGGGACACGAATACTCTCTCCCACGATCTGATACGGCATACTTTCACCCTCATATACCAGTTCAGAAGATGAACGAAAATCAAGTAAAATATAACCTTGCGGACCGTTGTATTCCCATTTACCCATTAGCGATGCTGCCTGCAGAGCTGTAAATAGAAAAAAGAGAAAGATAGATAAACTTAAACGTCGCATGCCGACTCCTTATTTTAAATAGCCGAAGCCATCAACTGATTGACCGTAACGGTAATCTCTTTAATATCTTTCACCTCTTTGCCCATAAATGCGTCGATCTGATCTTTGATGTTCTCAAACACCTCTTTATCATTCTCTATATAACTTTTAAATGCCACTGAGGGTGTCTCATCCACACGCTGGAAAGCAAGGACTTTCTGTGTATAGTGCACAACGATAAACTCGATAAACTGCATCACCTGGTGACGAAGCTTCAGATCACTCTCGCTTATGATCTCAATCTCATCAAGGGAGCTGATCATCTCCAGAATCTTGAACTCATTGACGATCATATAAAAGAGCGTTCCAACATCTTCAAAGGAGTTATGGGTGTTCTCTTTGATCATAATGGCGGCAACGGCAAACCGCAGATACTCGATCACACTGAAGAAACGGTTGAACTCAGGGTTATCCGGGATGATCTCCTCAGCTTTATTTGCGTTGATCTTGCCCAGCAGCTCAAAGAGCTGCTCTTTATAGTCAAGCATATGTGCCGCATCGATCTGATAATCATTAAGGTATTTGACCATCCAGCGCGTACTGAAGTTTAAAGTATGTTCTATCTCACTAAGCAGCGGATACTGTTTACCGACCGTCATAGTGAAATCCTGACGATAGATCTCATGACGGATATCGTTTGCCCCAAAGAGGCGGTTGCTGATAAGGTAGGATTTGATTTTGATAAGGAAACGCTCTTCATCCAGTTTCTTGTAGTCGCAGATAAAGGTGCTCCCTTGAAGATTGATGACAATATCTGCAATGACCGTGGCGATGATCTCGCGTTTGAGCGGATGGTTGGTAATCTCATGTTCATAGGCCCCGACAAATGATTTCGGGAAATATTTAAAGAGGTACTCCTGGGCAAACAGTTCATCGATCAGCTCTGTTTTGACCAGCAGGTTCTTGACAAAGATCTTTGCATTGGAGAGCATCGAACCAAGTATCGGCCGGACGATCGAACCCTTTTTGGAGACGATATCACGGATATTCTCATTTTTAGGAATGTAAAAATCACGCCGGTTAAAGGCTTTGACCCCGCCCTCCAGGATCTCGATCGCCATCATGAAATCTTTCTGATAGTGGCAGCTGAGTGCTTCATCGCGCGAGAGCGCCAGCGCCTGACGATAGTTGCTCCAAAGTACCATATTGACCACCTGCTCTGTCAATGAGTGCAGGGTCTTGTTCTTCTCTTCACTATTCATCAGACCCTTGGAAGCGATGATGTTGAGCAGTATCTTGAGGTTTACCTCATGATCGGAGGTATCGACACCGGCCGCATTATCGATGCCGTCAAGATTGATCTTGCCCCCGCCAAGCGCGTACTCGATGCGCGCTTTTTGGGTAAACCCGAGGTTTCCTCCCTCGCAGACGATCTCGGCTCTGACCTCACCGGCATCCAGACGGACTGCTTCATTTTGTTTGTCCCCAAGGTCGAGATTACTCTCATCCGAACTTTTGACATAGGTACCGACACCGCCGTTGAAGAGCATGTCAACCTTCATGCCGAGGACTTTACGGGCAAGTTCCTCACCGCTAAGGACTTTTCTTGAGGTTCCTACCATCTTTTTGATCTCTGCTGAGAGTTCTATCGCTTTATCTGCACGCAAAAAGACGCCGCCGCCTTTGGAGATCAGGGATCGGTTATACTCACTCCATCCCCCTTTTTTAGAGATAAAGAGGCGCTGGCGCTCCTCAAAAGAGGCTGCCGGGATCGGATCGGGATCAATAAATATCTCTTTGTGTGAAATGGCCGCAAGCAGTTTAAAGGCCTTTGACTCGAGCATTCCATTACCAAAGACATCTCCGTTCATCGAACCGATCCCGACTACGGTAACGCTCTCTTTGTAAAAGTCGATCCCTTTTTCAATAAAGAAGCGTGCCGTGGAGACCAGTGAGCCTTTGGCCGTGACTCCGAGGTCTTTATGCCCAAAACCGTTTGAACCGCCACTGGCAAAAGCGTCACCAAGCCAATACCCCCGTTCAACGGCAATACTGTTGGCGACATCACTCATCGCTGCCGTTCCTTTATCGGCTGCCACAACGAAATAGGCATCATCACCGTCATACGCGACAATACGTTCATCACGCACGATCGTATCACCCTCCCGGTTATCGACAAGGTCAAGCAGATTGTGGATGAAAGCACTGTAGACCTCGGTGAAATACTCTTTTGTGATCTCCGATTTCTCACGACGGATCACAAACCCGCCTTTGGCACCATCAGGGATGATGATCGAGTTTTTTCCCTCCTGGGTGATCATCAGCGACTTGACCTCGGTACGATAATCTTCATGCCGTTCACTCCAGCGCAGACCGCCCCGGCTGATCAGGCTCATACGAAGATGCAGACCGCTAAACTCCGGATGGTAGACGAAGGCTTCTATGGATGGCTGAAGTCCCTTCAGGTTTTCGGCAAATTCAGCCGTATTGATCTTAAAGGCGATCGCTTCACGGTCAATAAAACAGTTGGTCCGCAGCATGGAACGCAGCATCGCATAGGTCAGTTTCAAAATCTTGTCATCCATGATGTTGGGCACGATCTTGATACTCTCCTCAATCAACGCTTCAAGCTCCTTGACCTGGGCATCACGCTTTTTTACACCCGGTTTAAAACGCATCGTAAAGTAGTGAATAAAGAGCTTTGCGATCTCATCATGCGAAGTGATCGTGTTCAAGACCGCTTCAAAGTTGAGCTCGACGACCGCCTGATCGATATACTCGATGATAGCCCGAAGCAGCGTCACCTGGCGAATGGTGATATTTTGCTTATAGACCAGTGAAAATATCTTGCATTGGCCAAAAAGATCTCCTTTGAGTGCTTCCGCCAGAACAAATTCAATATTGCTTTTTGCTTTTTCGATCCGCTTCGGCTCAAGCAGATCAAGATTAAAACGGTTGATGTAGATCCGCTTCTCACCATGCTCGATATGGTAGGTCACCTCATCAATAATATTAAATCCGAAATTATGCAAAATCGGGGTGATCTCGGAGAGATAGAGCTGGCGTGTCGCAAAAACACGTATTGATGTTATCGTCTCATTCAAGGAGAGATGGGACACCACCTCTTCACGCACCACTTTCTCAAATAGCTCCTGAGAGACATCAAGGTCTTCCGATGTTAAAAGCTGCGCACATATGGCATTTAATTCATTCTCTGCAGGCATAATTCTTCTCGCTTCCGTTCAATTTCGTTTCAAGGGCTTTTTTATAGCTCTTAACAATCATACCGAATACGCTGTGAAAGGTATATAAAGGGCACCTCTAAAGGGTTTCCCTTTCTATAAGATTTTCTGGAGTATCATAGATAACTATTATGAAATGGCAGAAAGAGCAAGGAGTTTGTAATGGCGCTGAAATATATCCGCTTCTACGATGAGATCACCAATGATGATGTTGCCCTGATTGGCGGGAAAAATGCCAGTCTTGGAGAGATGTATCAAAATCTTTCCAATAAAGAGGTCAATGTCCCCTTCGGATTTGCCACGACCAGTGAAGCCTATCGCGACTTTATGAAAGAGGCCGGACTCAGTGGGTTTATAGAAGAGGTTACCGCTTCTCTTGATACGACCAATATAATCCAGCTTGCCGCTGCCGGTGAACGGCTTCGACACACCATTATGCAGGCCGGGATGCCTGAACAGCTTGCCAAAGAGATCAGACAGGCCTACCGTCAGCTTTGTACCGTCTATGATACCGACAGTCTCGATGTGGCCGTACGCTCCTCTGCAACAGCAGAAGATCTTCCCGATGCCAGCTTTGCAGGACAGCAGGAGACCTTTTTGAACATCTGCGGTGAAGATGAAGTGGTCGAGTCAGTCCAGCGCTGCTATGCCTCGCTCTTTACCGACCGTGCTATCAGTTACCGCCACAGCCACGGTTTCGACCATTCTCAGGTTGCCCTCTGTACAGGTGTGCAGAAGATGGTACGCAGCGATCTCTCATCCAGCGGTGTCATGTTTACCATAGACCCCGACACCGGGTCAGATAAACTGGTCGTTATCAACGCTATCTGGGGACTTGGCGAAAACATCGTCGGCGGCACCACCAATCCGGACGAGTTCACACTCTTCAAGCCGACCGTCAAAGAGGGTCACTCTACCGTCTTGAGTCGTGAACTCGGTACCAAAGCGCTTACCATGATCTACGATCCGGGCAACCTCGCCAGTACCATAAATACCGACACACCGCTTGAGAAGCAGGAACAGTACTGCATCAGTGATGAGGATATCATGACACTGACGCGCTGCGGTATCGCTATTGAAGAGCACTACAGTGATCGCTCCGGCCGCTACACACCGATGGATATTGAGTGGGCAAAAGATGGCCAAGACGGCAAACTCTACATCGTTCAGGCCCGCCCGGAAACAGTCCACAGCAAAAAGCTTCAGGAGCACTCGCTTACCCTGAAGAGCCATAAGCTCGCCCCCGGCCAGGAGAAGCATACTCTGCTGACCGGAACCGCTGTCGGCGAAAAAATCGCGACAGGACGCGTCAAACTTATCCGTGACAAGTCCGAGTTCGAACAGTTCCGCAGCGGCGATATCCTGGTGACGGACAACACCGATCCCGACTGGGAACCTGTCATGAAAAAAGCCTCAGCCGTCGTTACCAACCGCGGCGGGCGTACCTGCCATGCGGCCATTGTCGCCCGTGAAATCGGTGTACCGGCTATCGTAGGAAGCGTTGAAGCCACCGGCGTTCTTACAAATGGCATGGACGTTACCATCAGCTGTGCAGAGGGGAGTACAGGATTTGTCTACGAAGGCGAACTCGAACATAGTATCGAAGAGCTCGATCTCGGAGAACTCGCCGAACCAAAAACCCATCTCTATATGAATGTCGGCGATCCGCAAAAAGCCTTTGGCTTTTCACATCTGCCTAACCATGGAGTTGGCCTGGCACGGATGGAGTTTATCATCAACAGCGCTATCAAAGCCCATCCAAACGCCCTTATAGAGCTTCATAAAGGCAATGAAATCGATGACACAGAAGCGATCAGATCACTCATCAAAAACTATAGTGACCCCAAAAGCTTCTTCATTGGCGAACTCTCCGAAAAGATCGGCACTATCGCTGCCGCTTTTTACCCCAAACCGGTCATCGTCCGTACCTCGGACTTCAAATCGAACGAATACAAACATATGCTCGGAGGCGAACGCTACGAACCCGACGAAGAGAATCCGATGATCGGCTACCGCGGTGCCAGCCGTTACTACTCGGAACGCTATAAAGAAGCATTTGAGTGGGAGTGTGAAGCACTTAAACGCGTCCGTGACGAGATGGGACTGACAAACATGATCATCATGCTCCCCTTTGTCCGTACGCCACAGGAAGGAAAAAATGTCATCGAGATCATGGAGTCACAGGGATTGAAACAGGGGGTCAACGGTCTCAAGGTCTATGCCATGTGCGAGATACCGGCCAACGTCATTCTTGCCGACGAGTTTTTGAAGATTTTCGACGGCTACAGCATCGGATCTAACGACCTGACCCAGCTGACACTGGGCGTCGACCGCGGCAGCGATCTTATCGCCCACGTCTTCGACGAACGGAATGAAGCGGTTAAACGAATGCTCAAGATGGCCATAGATGCCTGTAAAAAAGCGGACAAATATATCGGTATCTGTGGCCAGGCACCTTCTGACTATCCGGAGATCACCGAGTTTCTGATCGAAAACGGCATTAGCTCCATCTCGCTCAACCCCGACTCCATTGTCAAAACCTGGAAACTGGTAACGGAGCTCGAGTCAAAACAGTAATCGCCTAATTCCATCTATTCCATCTCCAGGGTCATCAGGAACATCTCTTCACCGTCGGTGACCTTTATATTCAGGCTTTCACACTCCGGGCAGCGGTAGTGCATGACATCAAGTTCGCTGTGCGCTTCGCAATCCAGGCAGTGAACCGTTACCGGCTGTATCTTCATCACAAATTCGGCACCCTCACAGATGGTCTTCTCTTTAAAAGTGTTAAAAGCGACCTCGAGCAGGTGAGGCTCCACCCCGCTCATCACACCGATCTTGACGATCACTTTTGTCACTTTCTCCGCACTGTTCTCATCAGCTATCGGCTCGATCTGCTCCAGCAGTGCCTGAACAATGGAGTACTCATGCATGGTGCACTCTACGCAGGAGAAGAGGAGTTGATAATAATTGCATCAGCAGATCCTCGGCAGCAGTTCGCCCTTTGGCAGATCAAGGAATCGACTGCTGCCGTAGCTTGAGTGCAATACGACTTTTCCCGGGTATTTCTGAGTAACACGCCCGATCACTGCGGCATCTTTGCAAAAACCGAATTGCTGAAGTATCTTGATGGCAAAAGCGGCATGCATCGGTGCGACGGCCAATATAAAAGTCCCTTCATTGGCAAACTCCATCGCTTCAAACCCAAATATTTCGCAGACACCCTGCACCTCATCCCTGATCTTGACCGCAGACGCTTCGATCTCCAGGCAGAGCTCACTAGCCTGCGCCCATTCGTTGAGTACGGCAGAGAGTCCGCCGCGCGTGGCATCACGCATGGTGCTGATAGAGATATTACCTTCAATAAGTGCTTCTACCGCAGGCCAGAGTGTCTCGCAGTCACTCTGCAGGTCTGCACTCACCTCCAGCTCTTCGCGTGCCATCAACACGGTTGCCCCATGACGGCCAACATCTCGCGAAGCGATGATGACATCACCCTCATTGAGACTGCTTACCGAGATATTTTCTCTTACGACCTCACCGATACCCGCCGTATTGATAAAGATCCTGTCGACACCGCCTCGGGGAACTACTTTCGTGTCACCGCAGACAATCTTCGCCCCCGATTTTTCCAGTTCTGCCGCCATGCTCTCGACAATGCGCGTCAGCTCTTCAAAGGGCAGTCCCTCTTCGATTATGAAAGCTGAACTCAGATAGAGCGGCCGTGCACCCATCATCGCCAGGTCATTGACCGTCCCGGCAATAGCCAGTTTTCCGATATCACCGCCACTGAAGAAGATCGGACTGACCGTAAAACTGTCCGTCGTAAAAGCGATCTTTTTCTCCACCTCCAATACCGCGGCATCTTCGGCTTTGATGAGGATCTCATTTTTAAAGTGATGGTAAAAAAGATCGTGGATCAGGTTGTTAGTCTCTTCCCCGCCACCACCGTGGCTAAGCTGTATCTGATTCATGAACTGCCTTTATAATTTTAATCATCTTTTTGTTCCATTTCCAACAATAATTTATCAAAGTCAGAAAGATAATTTTTATCTTGTATCACTCTATATTTTTCGTATTCCTCAATTGCAAGTGCTACTGCCACGCTGTTAGATACTTTACCCTTATGTTCTAAAACTTCTTTTTCATTAAATAACAAAAAAGCATCAAGTTTAGCTACCCAGTCTTTCATGTACATCACTTTTTTATTTTTTGCCTGTAGTTCAGCATAGTCAAGATACATCGTAACAATTCTATTAAAAAAGTCCAACTCATCTAAAGATAAATAGTTTTTTGCTACAACTACATCATCTTTTCTAATTCTTCCTTTTGGTGCATTCCTCCAGCCAGTCAATCCCATATTATTTTTTTGATTGTCAACTCTGTTATATATAATCTCTGCCGCTGTTTCACCGACAATCGCCCAGTGAAGTTTGTTTTGAACTGTTGCAAAAAAATCTTTGCTGGTTTGATGACGAGGATCATAGTCTGCACTGCACTGTGCATAAATATCTGTTATCTTCTGATAAAGCCTTCTCTCACTGCTTCGTACATCTCGTATGCGTGCCAACTGCTCTTCAAAATAATCTTTGCCAAAAGGCTGATGAGGGTTTTTAAGTCGCTCATCATCCATAGTAAACCCTTTGACAATGAACTCTTTTAGATGAGCAGTAGCCCATTGGCGAAATCTAGTACCCTGCAGAGACTTAACCCTATAACCTACAGAGATAATCACATCAAGGTTGTAATAGTTTGTAGGTTTTTTAGCAAATTCGGAAATTCCGAATTTCTTCATAGAGCTCTCTTCTTGAAGTTCACTTTCTGCATATATATTTTTAATATGTTCATTGATAGTTGAACGACTTTTATCAAAAAGCTCTGATAATTGAGCTTGTGTAAGCCATACTGTTTCATCTTGTATAAGGACTTCTACTTTTACCTGTTGGTTAGCTGTAGTGTAGAGTAAAAATTGTGTTGATGTATTTTGGTTTATCTTTGCCATCTATATGCCTTTGCAAATAAACACTATTTTATTTGACTTCAGCCTCACTCCCTGATTATATTTCAGTTTGCCATGTCTCATTTTATAGTCTCGTTTATATACTTTTCATATAACCCAAACAAAAACTCGATTCGCTCTTTGTCACTTTTAAACGCTTTGTTGGTGTAGCATTTATCGACTGCTTTGTCTAACTCCTGGTGGGCTTTTTTCAGGGTGGGTGGCATGGCAAGTGGGTCGTAGAGGTCGGCAAGTGAGCTATCGGGGAAGCTCTCTCTAACATCTAATACTGTTTGAGCTTTTTGCTCTACATTTTTTCTGCTTTTAACGCTTACATTTTTTGGGAATGGGTAATTATTGTAAACTACACCTATTGAGTAATTGTAATCACTTTTCATTCTTCCACATGTATAACTTGTCCAAGTCATATGCATTGACGATGTCATAATGCCAAATAAATATATATCTGGTGACTCTAAAAATGAACATCTATTATTTACAATAATATCTTGACTAACATATCCTATAGGGATGTATTTTCTATTTTCAGATGATACCTGCGGAATGATAATATAATCAGTTTTTGGTTGTCTTATCTCACCAAACAGCATAGGATATTCAGCAAGTTTTTTTGTTGCATCTCTTGAACTTTTGAGTCTTGTATTTTTTACATTTTCTATTCTTTGTTTGACTAATGGCATTAATTTTAAATCGTTTGGAGCTAAATTTTCAAGCCATAAGCACCATCTGTTTTTATTGTTAATAAATTCATATGAACCAAGTAATTTTTTTATGTATTTTTCTGAAAGCGGCTCATTATCTATTAATTCAATTTTTTCTTCATCAGACAACATTAAGAAACCACCGTCATTTGGCATGTTTCCAAGTAACATAATTGGATTATTTAATAAAGGTATATTTCTTTTTGAAACAACTATATCATCACCCTCAACCAAATATGGGTTAATGTTTTTTACATTTTTTTCGTGAGCATCACCTTTTAAATCTTCATATTCAAATATTTTTTTATTGTCACTGTCAAAGTTAGCAAACCCTACTATGATCACATGTACCGCTGCATTACCTTTTGCCTCATTACTCCATGAAAATGTTTGATGGGCAAAATGTATTTTGATACGGTAGTTTTCAAACAGCTCTTTCCAAAGGATTCCTACCTGTTCACCCTGGGCAATAGAATTTGTTGATACAAAAGCTACTTTGATATTTGTGTCTTGAATAAGCCGTGCCGCCTTCAGATACCAGGCTGTTACATAGTCAAGCACCCCGGCACCTTTGACTTTGCCAAAGATGCTTTTCATATCTTCTTTTTGCTCTTTGTTCTGTAGCTGTTTTCCGACAAACGGCGGATTGCCAAGTATATAGGAGAGCTTATCTTTGCTGACCAGCTCTTCCCAATTTATAGCGAGTGAGTTTTCATGAACGATATTGGCCGATTTGTTAAGCGGAAGTCTTACAAAATACTGCCCGAAATACTCACTGATCATCATATTCATCTGGTGATCGATGAGCCACATAGCGACTTGCGCGATCTGTGCAGGAAACTCTTCTACTTCAATACCGTGAAACTGATCGACATCACACCAGACGATTGATTCGATATCTAAAACACTCTCTTTGTGCAGTATTTTCAAGATTTCAAGTTCCAGTACTCTTAGCTCTCTGTATGCAATAATTAGGAAGTTTCCGCATCCGCATGCCGGATCAAAAAAGTTTAGTGCCGAGAGTTCTTTATGAAACTCCTGAAGTCTCTTTTTACTCTTTTTAACCTTTTCAAACCGCCCATAAAGTTCATCTAAAAATAGAGGCCTGATAAGTTTTAAAATATTGGTTTCGCTGGTGTAGTGGGCACCAAGGTTTCTTCTATGCTCTGCATCCATGATCGACTGGAACAGTGAGCCAAAGATCGCCGGACTTATCTTACCCCAGTCAAGATAGCAACACTCAAGCAAAATCTCTCTCATTTTGCTGTCAAAAGCGACAATGGGCAAAAATTCTTTAAAGAGCTTTCCATTCACATAAGGGAAAAGACTTAAGCTTTCATCTCTGTTTTTCAACCTCTTATCTTCGGGTGTATTCAGGACTTGAAAAAGTTCTGCCAGTCTTGCACCTACATCACTTCCATCTTCTGCGGTTCTGTTTTCTATAAACTCGGCAAACACCATGGTTTCAAAAATGGATGTATCTTCTGCAAAAAGTAAAAATAGCACTCTTACCAGAAAGTGTTCAAGTGCATGACCGTCATAACCTGTCTCTTTCAGTTCATCATGCAGTTTTCCCAAAAGTTCTGCCGCCTGAATATTCACGGGGTCTTCTGCGACTATTTTATGCTTTGTATATCCGGCTATAAAGCCAAAAAGATGGACATTTTTATAGAGTTTATTGATATGAAATTCATGTGTTGTATCTTCTTCCAGATCATAAAGTCTGAACATGTCAAAATCAGATACTAAAATGTATTTTGGGAGTTCGGCATCTTTAAGCCCGGGGAAATAATCCAGGGCTTGCGCGTAGGCTTTGTCGAGGTCTTTACCTTTGGATTTGTGCTCTACCAAAAGTGTCCCTTTCCAAAAAAGGTCTATACGCCCCCGTTTGTCTCCCAGTTTTTTTACAGGTTCTTCAAAGGAGGCGACTCTTCTTCTGCTTATGCCAAAGATATTAAAGAAATCATTCCAAAAGCTTTGTGATTCGGCATGCTCTTTTGACTCGTTTTCCCACTCTTTGGAAAAGCTGATCGCCCTATTTTTAATTTCATTCCAGCTCAGAGCCATTTATTTGCCTTTGCAATGATTAGCAGTGTCACTTTTTAATACAGCTGACAACATAGACACCCCTTGTTCTGTAAAAACATAAGGGAGTGACACTGAATACTTTAGAGTTTTGAACCGGTCACAATTTGTGACCAGTTCATTTTTTTCACTCTCTAAAAGTTGGAATTTAAACTCTTTGGGAAATCGTTGCATATTTCTTTTGACAGCTTGATTTAGAACTTTAGTCTCTACACCATAAAGCTCTGCCAAATCTCTATCAACCATTACATGACTGCCACGAATAGTAAATATTCTATTTTCAATATTGGCTTGAACTATCAAATCATTCATAATTCATCTTACTTTCACTTTGAAGTATTTTTATAAGCATTCATATCTTTTCATTTAGTGATAACAATAACATAAACTATGACTTACTCAAATCAATATTGCACTTTTTTGTAATTTCTTCAACTCTTTCCATATCTAAAGTACGCATTGCAAGCCCCCCCTTCCGAGCTGACCATGCTATCTTTAATTGAACACCAAACGAGCAAAGCCCGTTTGCTTACGCTAGCCGCTGTGGCACTAAAGCTTGCCCTTACAGGGCAGAGACGTCAAATCTCTGCATAACGATAATAGGCATTACACGCCCCTTCAGAACTCACCATACAGCTTCCCATAGGGTTGTTTGGTGTGCAGGCCTTTCCAAACACTTTACAATCCATCGGCTTGGCCAGCCCTTTTAGGATGCTCCCGCAGATACAGAGTTTATGATCATCGATCGGGTCAGTCGGCAGCACCTCGGCAAAAAGTTTCTCTGCATCGAGATGGGCGAACTTCGGCTTGAGTTCCAGTGCACTGTTCGGGATATCACCTATGCCACGCCAGCGAAAATGTGCCCGGGGCTGCAGATAAGTGTCAATCATCTCCTGTGCTTTGAGATTGCCTTCCATCGTAACAGAACGGGTGTATTCGATCTCGAGCTCTGCCCTGTTCTGTACTTTCTGACGCACTATCATCAAAATACCCTGCAGTACATCGACCGGTTCAAATCCGGCCACCACTACCGGCGTGCTATAAGTCAAGGGGAGCGGCGTATAGATCTTCGCTCCGGTGATGACACTGACATGCGACGGTCCTATGAAGGCATTGATCTTGGCTTTGCCATCGGCCATGATCGCATCGACTGCGGGTGGTACAAGCACATGGTTGATATGAAAGAAGAGGTTGCTTATATTTTGGTCGATGCTCTGTTTGATCACCGCCGCCGTCATCGGCGTCGTCGTCTCAAAACCGATCGCAAAATAGATCACCTTTTTATCGGGGTTCCCCTTCGCGATCTTCAGGGCATCAGCGGGGGTATAGAGGGGCCTGATATCACGACCGGCAGCGCGTTCGGCAGCCAGAGAGGTTTTTGAGCCCGGCACACGGATCATATCGCCGAGCGTCAATAGAATCGTATCATCCATCTTGGCCAGAGCAATGGCATGATCGATACGCTCTTTTGGCATAATGCAGACCGGACAGCCCGGACCATGTATGAAATCGATGTTCTCCGGCAGCAGCTGTGGAAGTCCGTACTTCATGATAGTGTGGGTATGACCGCCACACACTTCCATAATCTTCAGCGGCTCTTTCAGCTCCTTGGCTTCTTCCCTGATCTGTTTTGCCAGAATGCGGATAGTGTCCGGATCACGAAACCCGTCATAAAGCTCTTTAAGTTTCAGTTCACTCAAGGAGCATCTCTGTTTTCACAGTTGTCACTCTCAAGAATAACGCTTTCACGCTCCTGATCTTCCATCTTTTCAAGGATTTCGTTATATATCTTCAATGACTCCAGAGCATCCGCTTCATCGATCCTGTTCATCACAAAACCGATGTGCAGCAGAACATAATCGCCAACCGCCACACCATCTTCTTCCATCAGGTCCAACCCTGCTTCACGCTGAACCCCCATAGTATCGACAATGGCCGTGTTCTTCTCTTTATCGATCTTTACCACTTTGGAGGGGATGGAGAGGCACATATTAACTTCGCATCTTCTGTTTGAATGCGATCCATTCGATGACCCGGCCAATACTTGCCTCATCCTTGATGTTCACTTCCAGAATATCGACATTCGGTTTGATCTTGCGGGCTTCAGCTTTTTCATGTTCAATATCGTAATCAAAATAAGGCAAAAGATCGGTCTTGGTGATCAGTATGAGATCAGCCTGTCTGAACATCACAGGGTATTTTTCGATCTTGTCGCCCCCTTCCGGAATGGAGACCAGTACAATATTGAGGTGCGATCCGACGTCATAGCTTGCCGGACAGACCAGGTTACCGACATTTTCAATAAAACAGAGATCCATAGCTTCAAGAGGCATATCGTGCAGTCCCTTGTGTACCATAAAAGCATCCAGGTGACAGGCGCTCCCCGTCTGGATCTGATAGGCCGGAATTCCTTTGGCCCTGATACGATCGGCATCACGGCTGGTCTCAAGATCGCCTTCGATCACACCGAATTTAAGATCGGAGAGGTCGGCAATACGTTCCAGCAGTGTCGTCTTGCCGCTGCCCGGCGCACTCATCAGATTGATCGCAAGGACACTGTGCTTGTCAAAATGCGCCCGGTTATGCGAGGCTTCATGATCATTTTTATCTAAAATCTTCGAGATGACCTCTATGGTCTTTTTATCGTTGAGTTGCGGATTATCATGCAGTGCTGCCTGATGGGTATGCGAGTGCGTGTGTTCAGTGCCACGGGTTTGCACTGGATGCGTGTGTTCAGTGCCACTGGTTTGCACTGGATGCGTGTGTTCCGTTATACTGCAACCACAATCCTGGCACATCTATCGGCTCACCATATATTTCTTATAGACAATCAAGGCTATCAGTGAAACAACGACAACAGCTAAAACATCCTGTGTATGCAAGGTACTTAGAAAATGCATATGCCCTGTACCGCTCTCATGGGCATGCAAAAAAGATCCTAAAAAGAAAAAAACTAAAACAAATACTCTTAACATGTTGACTCCTTTGGTATTATGATATCAAATCAGAGCTGATTAATTCCGTACCACACCTGACCGAGCGCAATACCACCATCATTGATCGGGGTATCATGTTGGAAATAGAGCACTCGACCATTTCGTCGGCACTGTTTCTGCACTTTTTCAACCAATACCCTGTTTTGAAAAACACCGCCGGAAAAGAGCAGCGGCAGTTCAGGATACCTCTTCGCGATCTCAGCGATGACCTCGATAAGCGTATTGAAGAACATCGATACAATCACTACTTTGTCCTCAAGCGCTACCATCGCTCTGATCATCGGAGCTGTATCGATCTCACCTTCATGGATTGTAAACGGGAAACTCTCCTCGATGCTCTCATCCACAAAAGACTCCATCATCAATCCACTCTCCCCTTCAAAATTCAAGTGATGCACGATATCAGCCAGACTTGCCACCGCATCAAACAGCCTGCCCATCGAACTTGTAAGCGGAGCGTTCACTCCCTTTTCCCATGCCAGATGAAGGGCTCTTATCTCCTGCTCTGTAAACTGTCGAAGTGTCGGAAGATCAAGCACTCTTATCTCATCAAGTGTATAGATCTCAAAGAGCAGAGAGAGAGCCACACGTCGCGGCTCCTTCACCGCTCTCTCACCGCCAGGCAATTTAAACGGTTTGATGCTCGCTACCCGTTCATACTTCTTTTCATCGGCAATCATCACTTCCCCGCCCCAGATAGTTCCACCCTCACCATAACCCGTTCCATCAAAGGCAAACCCCAAAACTTTTTTCTTAAGATCATGTTCGGCCATACAGGCCAGCAGATGCGCATAATGGTGCTGAACCTGAATCACTTCAACCCTCTTTCCCCTTTCCTCTTGCCTCTTCCCCTGCTCTATCGCCCACTTCGTAGTCTCGTAGTCAGGGTGTTTGTCACAAACGATCATATCGGGCTCAAAATCGTAAAAGCGTTTGAAGGTCTCCATGGTGCGCTCAAAATATTCAAACGCTTCAATGGAGTTCAGGTCACCGATATGCGGACTCAAGATCACTGTCTCATCAAAGGCCAGGGCAATGCTGTTTTTCTGATGGGCGCCGACCGCAAGGATCTTTTCAGTGATCTTAAAGGGGAGCTTTATGCTTTTAGGGGCAAAGCCTCTGGCCATTCTAAGCGTTATCAACTCTCCTTCAGCGATCTGCGTCACGCTGTCATCATTGGCATTGACGATCTCTCTGTTGTAATCGAGAAGCAGATCAACGACTCCGCCAAGCTTGTTAAACAGCTCATCGCTGTCACGGATGATCGGTTCATCACTGAGGTTGGCGCTGGTAGCGACGATCGGCTCTTTTATCTGATCAAGCAGCAGATGGTGCAGCGGCGTATAGGGTAAAAAAACACCTAGACGATCAATGGCCGGAGCGACACCATCAGCTACAATGCTCTCCATCTTTTTCCTGACAACAACAATGGGCCGCTCTTTGGAGATGATCAGCTCCTCCTCTTCGGGAGTAATATCTGCACTGCTTTTAAGCGCCTTAAGCGAGGGGAACATCACCGCAAAAGGTTTGGTAAGGCGTTTTTTCCGTTCCCGCAGCAGGGTGACTGCCGCTTCATTGGTCGCATCACAGACCAGATGAAAACCGCCAACCCCTTTGATGGCGACGATCTGCCCCGCTTTGACAGCTTCGGCAGTCAGACCAACGGCATCACCTCCCTCTCCTTTGATCCTCCTCTCTCTGTCCAGACAGAGCAGTTCCGGTCCGCACGCATCACAGCTTATAGGCTCGGCATGGTAACGGCGGTCACCGGGGTCCTCATACTCTGCTTTACACTCGGGGCACATAGTAAAAACATCCATTGAAGTACGTGATCGGTCATAAGGAATAGATTTTATGATGCTGTAGCGCGGACCACAGTTCGTACAGTTGATGAAAGGGTAGCGGTAGCGTCTGTTGTGCGGATCCTGCATCTCTGCCAGACACGCATCACACAGCGATATATCCGGCGATACCAACGCACTTTTTTGGCTGTTTTCCCGGGAGTGGAGAATATCAAATGTTCTATAACCGACAGCAGGCAGAGCATCATCTGTAATCACACTGTCTATCCGTGCAAGTGGCGGGAGCTCTTCATACATGGATCTCATAAACAGATCAAGTGATTCCGCTTTTCCTTCAAGCTCTACACTCACCCCTTTGCCGTTGTTTAATACATACCCTTTCAAGTGATGCCGCTGAGCCAGTTTATAAACAAAAGGGCGAAATCCGACACCTTGGACAATGCCGGTCAAGGTGATCTTTAGATGCTTCATCGCGGGGCCGTAGCCGTCGTATAGCCGGCAATGATCTCTGAAAGCGGGGTGGACTTCCCACCCTTTTGCACAGTAATACCTTTGGTCTCAAGTAACGAGATAATCGTCTCTATCATTTGGGGAAAGGCATCTTTGAGATGTCGGCTAAGCCCGAAAGCTACCGTTTCAATATCTTCTGGAACCACCCCTACGATCCCGACATCGGCACACTTGCCAGCCATTTTGCAGGTCTCGAGCATCTGTGTGATCTCGATCTCGTGGACACTCTGCGCCGTTTTTCCCAGACCGGAGAGTGCCTCATCGTTCAGCGCGTAGACAGAGCCTGCCTTATCATCGATAGAGACCGTATCGCAGATAATGACATCATCATACGCCAGAAAATACTCACTGAGCCTTACTCCCAGTGTTCCCCCGTCTATGATCTCTATGGGTGGAGAAAAACTGTAGTTGGCATCCAGATAGGCCGCGGCATAGACACCTACCCCTTCATCCAGGAAGAGGATGTTTCCAACACCGATGACAATGATGCGGCTCAAATGCTACAGGCCGAATTGACTCTGTACTCCGCCAGCTCTCTCCCTTTGGTATCGATCACATGTACCGCGCAGGCAAGGCACGGATCGAACGAGTGGATCACCCGTAACACTTCCAGTGGAGCGGAAGGATCAGCCAGGGTGATACCTACAAGGGACTCTTCATACGGCCCGCGAACATTTGAGGCATCTTTGGGTGAAGCGTTCCATGTCGTCGGGACCACCGCCTGATAGTTGGCGATCTTCGCATCTTCGATACGGACGAAGTGGGAGAGCATTCCGCGCGGAACCTCAAAAATCCCGGCACCTTTTCCTTCTGTCGGCAGCTCTTCAAACACGTACTTGGTCCAGGTCTCTTCATCATAATACTTGATATTTTCGATGAGATCACTGATAAAATCGAAGATGTAGTCATTACAGATCTGCGCCTCGACCGCCCGTGCGGCAGTACGTCCGACGGTCGTCGAAAAGTCCATCAGCTCCATTCCGGTCGCCTCCATAAAGCGCTCCATATAGGGCTTGATGACTTCCGAATCTTTGGCATAGCCGATCACCATCCGCGCAAGCGGCCCCACTTCCATAGGTTTTCCCTTATAGCGCGGCGCTTTGACCCAGCTGTATTTGCCCTCGGTCTTAAGGCTTCCATCCTCATTGAGATCAGTATACTTCGGAGTAGTTGTTCCTTCATACGGAGAAGCCGGTTCATCATCCGTATACCATGCCCGTGATGCCTCTTCGGTAATGTTCGTCACATCAAAGGCTTCGATATTTTCAAAATCATGCCCCGTGACCACCCCTTCGCTAAAGAGTGTCTTCGCCTTGCCGAAGCGGTAACCGCCGGCAACCAGGAAGTTGCCGCTTCCGCGCCCGACACCCGCTTTGATCTCACCCATATAGGCTTTTGTTACCATCATAATATCGGGGATGTAGGCCCGCTCGATAAAGTCTCTGACATCTTTGATAATAAACATAAAATCGTTCAGACGCTGCGGGTTTAGCATATCGGCGACACTCGTCACCCCGCCGACGATAAGGTTCTGCGGATGCGGCGTCTTGCCGGCAAAGATGGCGATCGCTTTGCTCAGATCACGCTGAATACGCAGAGCGTCGAGATAGTGGCTCATATGAACGAGGTTCTCTTCCGGGGTCAGTTTATACTCACTGTGCCCCCAGTAACCATTGGCAAAGAGTCCCAGACGCCCCGCTTTGACAAAAGAAGCCAGCTTCTCTTTGACATTGCTAAAGCGGCCTGTCGAACTGCGGTAAGGGTAGTGATGAAACTTCTTACTCACCTCTTTTGCCTCTCTCTCATCCGCATCAAGCGCACTGACCACATCTACAAAATCGAGTGAATGCAGATGGTAATAGTGGACAAGGTGATCCTGCACAAAGAGTGCCAGTGTTGTGAGATTGCGGATGATCTCGGCATTTTTTGGCAGCACAATACTATAGGCATCCTCTACCGCACTGATGGAAGCACGGTAGTGGACATTGGTACAGACCCCGCAGATACGCTGTGCGATCAGCCCGGCGTCACGCGGGTCCCGCCCTTTGAGGATGGTTTCGATCCCGCGGAAGAGCTGTCCTGAAGCCCATGCCTCTTGCACAACATTGTTCTCGTCGATCTCTACTTCAATACGCAGATGCCCCTCTATTCTGGTGATCGGGTCAATGACAATCTTTTTATTTTTCATCGGGTTCAACCTCTAATTTTCTATTGTTGGCGTAGTGGTCGAAGGCGATCTTCCCTTCACCGCAGGCAAAACAGCCATGGCCCACCTGAACCGGCCAGCTGGTTCCCTCATTGAACTTCACAAGCGAACAGTTCAGATCGGCATACGGCCCTTTACAGCCCATCTCGAAAAGGCACCACCCTTTTTTCGCCCCCTCATCACCCCACTCCAGGACAAACTCATCCATATCGTAGTGACCGCGCCGTTCACAGTTGTCATGGACCCTGAAACTGTAGGCCCACTCCGGTCGGTTCTTGGCATCGAGGGCCGGGAGTTCGTCAAACATGATGTAGTGCAGCAGGGTTCCGACAATATTGATCGGGTTGACCGGACAACCCGGCAGGTTGATGATATCGTCCCTGCCAAGCGCCTCGGCCACACCTACCGCTCCGGTAGGATTGGGTTCAGCGGCAACGACACCGCCATCGAGCGCACAGGTACCGACAGCCAGCACCGCTGCTGCATCCTTGGCTACCCGTTTCAAAAGCTCTTCACCCGTTTCGCCTTTTGGCCCGATACGCAGGAACTTGCCATCCATCCCCAGCGGCACCGCCCCTTCGACCATCAGAATATACTTACCCTTGTCATTTTCAATGATACCTTCAAGCACGCTCTCAGACTGATCGCCTGCCGCCGCCATAAGCAGATCGTGATAATCGAGCGAGATATATTTCAGGATCAGGTCGTCCACTTTCGGATGGGCTGACTTTATGAAACCCTCGGAGTTGCCGGTACAGTCCGACAGCTCCAGCCAGACAATCGGGATCTTGTTAAGATTCTGGATCCCGCACTTGACCACCCCTTCATAGCGATGCGGAAGCCGCATGCTGGCCGTGATCATCGAGACCCAGCGGTTATACTCCTGATTCATATCAAAGGAGTTGATCGCCTCTTCAAGGTTACTGGCATCGATCTGATTGGCCGGGTGCAGTTTGTTGAACTTGTCGATCCGCTTTTGAACTTTTGCCAGCTCTGCAGCATCTCTGGCTGCTATTTTCTCCGCCTTGATACGCGCTGCCTCTTCCGGGTCTACCGGGGTTGCGGCGATAATATCGGAGATATCTTTTTTACATCGGCCGCAGGTTCGGCCCGCTTCGCTCAATCCTTTAAGCTCACCAAAACTGGTAACGGCATTCTCTTTGATAAGATCGACAAGGTCCTGTTCAAAGACACTCTCACAGCTACATACGATGCGGCCGCGTTCACTGATAAGACGGTTTTGGTAGAAGTAGGCAGCATCCACCTCTTCATCGTTTTCGATCATTTTTTTCAGCTGTATGGCATCGATGTTGGAGTTGATCCCGATGAACCTTACAAGTCTGTCGCTGTTGATGATGTACTGGTCAATGCGGTTCTCTTTTTTCGAATAGAGAACAATATGCTCGTTATCTTCACTGCGGACATCATAATTCGGCGATGAGACATCGGTAAAGAGGAAGGAGCCGACCTTCAGCCCGTCAATCGCCGCTTCCTCCTTGATGCTCAGCTCTTCTGTCTTCAAAATGTTCGCTACGGCGACATTCGCCTGAAGCGTACACTCTTTCACTCGGCCGGCAACATAGCCGCTTGAGCGTATTTCAGCCGATTCGCCGACAGCATAGATGTCGGGGTCGCTTGAACACATCGTATCATCGACCAGAACCCCTTTATTGACCTCAACAGATGACGCAGCAAAACCGACATTGGGAGAGATACCGACGCCAAAAATGATGAACGGGTCATCAATGGTATGTTTTTTGGTAGAGACTGTCGTGATTTGACTACCTTCAGTTTCTTTATCGACGATCTCGTCATTGAAGGAGATGGTAATGCGCGGATCGGCTTCAAAGATCCCCTGGATCAGTGCGATGGAAGCGGGGTTGAGATCTTTCGAGTAGAGATGGGGTCCGCGTGAGAGCAGGTAGATCCCTTTGGCATCGGGCATCTTCATCAAGGTGTCGAGCAGTTCCAGACCGATCGGTCCGACTCCCATGATGATGACATTTTTATCTTTGATGCTTTTCGCTATCTTGAAGCTGTCATCGGCACTTCGAAAGGTCGTAGCGTTTTCAATGCCGCTGATATCGAAAAGTTCTCCGGGCTTGGAACCGGTCGTGATGATGAGCTTGTCATAAGCGAACATCGCATGCTCGGAGTAGATACGTTTGGCATCTCTGTCGATGGAGGTGATCTCCTGATCCAGCTCGACTTTGACAGCAGGGTCGAGTTCAAGCGTCACGCCATCGACATCTTCACTCCCATCCACCAAGGCACAGAGGTGAATACGGTCATACGGGGCATACTTCTCCCCGGAGACGATCACCACTTCGGCATCACGTTTGAGCTCCATTATGGCATTGGCTGTATATACGGCGGCAATCCCGCCGCCAACAATAACTATACGCATCTTATCCTCCTGTCTGCTGTTTATTAACATATTGTACTCTCAACCAGCTCAATACAATTACGTCCACTCTCTTTGGCTCTGTATAGTGCATCGTCAGCTGCTTTATAGATCTCATCCAAATCTATAAGATGACAATCAGCCGGGATAAAAAACAATCCGATTGAGATGGTCAGATACGGCGATGCACTGTTTTGTTCATGATCGATTTTAAGCTCTACAACCTGTTGATTCACTGTTTCTGCCATTTTATAGGCACTTTCTAGGTTATCACTGTAATAAAGCGCACCAAACTCTTCTCCGCCGAGCCTGAAGAGGTAATCATCCGGTCGCGTAAACTGTTCGTTCATAACTTCTGCGACTGATCTGAGCGCCTCATCCCCTTTCTGGTGGCCATAAGTATCATTATACTGTTTGAAAAAGTCGATGTCCATCATTAAAAATACCATGCCCCTCTTTTCCCGTTTTGCACTCTTAAAAATTCGGGGGTAAGTGATATCAAAAAAATGGCGGTTATAAAGTCCGGTCAAGGCATCGGTTATGGAGATCTTTTCAACTCTTTTTTTGTCTGTGATCTCATGGATAACGGCGGAGAAGCCAAGAATATTCCCATAGTTGTCCCTGTCTGGTGTTATGAGTGTCTCTATCCAATAATCACTTCCATCTTTTTTACGATTTTTAATCTCACCCCTCCACTCCCTGCCGGACAAGAGTGTCGTCCACATCTCTTGATAGACTTCAACCGGAGTATCCGAATGTTTGAGTATATTGTGATTCTTTCCGATCAACTCATCTTTTGTATACCCACTTACACTTGCGAACAGCGCACTGATATCTATAATCACACCCTCTTTATTTGTTTTCGATGTCATTACATTTTTATCCAGCAGTTCAAGTTGCTTTTGATTGTTCTGCTCATGCAGGGCATCACGTAAAAAACCAATGATAATCTCGATAAAATGCTCTGCATCGTCAATAGAGCACTTTTGTTTATCACTCAAAAAGCTCAGCTCTACAACGGCAACCAGTTGATTCGAACTTAGAAATGGAAACGTACAAACCGTGCTCGGTGTCACTGCTATACTCTCTTTCTCTATGTGCATTGAAGGATACCTATTACAGACATTCTTCTTAGTTAACGCTATTTGTCCAACAGTTCCCTCGCCCATCTCAACGATCGGATCAGCATCTTCTGCTGCATAGGTAGCTGAAAGGTAGAGTTTGTCATTCTCTTCACTGTAAAGGTAGATCATCCCCTGAAATGCATTGGACTTTTCTGCCAGAAAAGTGAGCGCTTTTACAGACATCTCCTCAAGTGTATTGCACTGCAATAAAACTGTTTTCAAATTATTGGTTGCGATCAGCTCCTCTTTCTCTGCTTCTTCACGTGTCATCAATATTCGTGTATTTCTAACCATAAAGTAGAGTATTGCAGACATAAGCAGAACGAACAGGACAACAGCCATCACGCTATACTGTTGCCTGCTTTTAAACCTTTGTTCTCTTGATTGTAGTTTTTGTAATAAAAAGTCCGTACTCATCTCATACATTTCCTTACTTTGATCAACTACCAAGGAGGCCTTTTTAAAAAAAACCAATGCCGTAATATTAATCGCTTCACCATTGATCGTTTTTTTTATATATTTTCTCAGCTCCGATAGATTGCTTTCTATTTCTGTAAGGTTGGTCGAGAAAGTCATCTTTTGATTGTGATCATGCATGACATCAATGATTTTTTTAATCTCACTTCGTTCATTTTCACACATATAACAGCTGTTACTAATAGAGTCTGTCAAATTTTGCGACAAATCTTTTTGTAGAAGATAACGTGACGTCTCACCTCTGAGTCTGGCAATAGCTTCAATATAATTTGGCAGATGATCAAAAAGAATATCCATTAAATAGTAGCTTTCAGACTCCTCCTCAAAAAAGAGTTCAGACGCTATACCCAGATGATAAAATTTCTCTTTGAGTCTTGTAATGAGATGCGTGTACTTTTGAAAAAGTTCAGCTGGCCCCATAGCATTTTTCTGCTTTAACACCCGCAAAGTATCAAGAATATAACTATACTCATCATCATACAGGCTTGGAAATTTCACTTTAAACTCTTTAAATTCGGCAATATCTTGCTGAAGAGAAAGATTTATTTGCTCTTTTTCCGATGCAATTTCCTGAAGCTCTGTATCAGTAGTCGCATCTTCCGTAAACTGGCCATACCCTCTGAGCAGCTGGAGTTTTACAATAAGAGACTGAACTTTTTTGGCGAACAAAACCCCATTAATCTCATTTTCTGTTTTTCTAATCTGTTTCTCAAACTCAGAAGAGACAAAAATAAACGAAGAGATAACCAGCGCAAACAGGATGAAAATAACGATCAGATACCATGCCAACTTTTTCACGCTACTCCTTCTATTATTTAGAACTCCATAGGAGCAAAAACCCCTAAATCTACGCTTATCCAGTACTGACCAATGGCACAGAGTAGACCGCTTCGGCAGTAGACTCTTACGCCGTTTGCGCCCTTGAGTTGCAATTGTCGAACACTTGCGGGATTAAACACTTGCCTCCCCTTCATCACCTTTAGAAGCATTTTTCTTCTCTTTAGCAGCTTTTTTAGCTGCTGCATAGGCTTCACGGCTTGCAGCCGCTTCGCGCTGCCAGACAAACCACTGGTTGTTGACATCATCCTCTTTGGTCGCACTGAGCTGTTTTTTCTCACTCTGCCACAGTGCTTCTTCGGCCTTTGGACAGGCTCTTATGCACTCCCCGCAGTAGATGCAGAGATAGGGGTTGTACTTGTACTCTTTCGAGCCGTCTTCATGCTGATAAAAGACAATGGACTTAGGCGGACAGGCCTTTTCACACTTGTCGCAGAAGATACACTCCTCTTCATTGTACTCTATGAGGCCTCTGTAATCTTTTGGCAGGACGACATCCTCTTCAAAAGGGTATTTGACCGTATGAGGCGGTTTAAAAAGGTTGGTAAAGGCTTGAATAACTGCTTTAAACACTATGTACCTCCATTGATCTTATTTAGCCGTACAGGACATACAGGGGTCAAACGAAGCCAGGATCGCCGGCGCATCGGCATACTCGCTTCCCTTGAACACCTCGACCATCGCCGGGATGGCAGAAAATGTAGGCGTTTTGATACGCACCCTGTCCAGAAAATTTTTCTTGCTCCCCTTGACCAGATACATGAGTTCGCCGCGAGGTGCTTCCACCCGGGCGACGGCCTCGCCATCGGGTTTGCCTTTGACCTTCTCGATGATCTCGCCTGTCGGGAGGTTGTCGACAATGTTCTTGCACATCGCAATACTGTTGAAGATCTCCCTGATGCGGACAATGTTTCTGGCATAGATATCTCCGCTGCTCTCCACCATCATCTCATACCCTACCGCTTCATAGGGAAAATCCGAGCTCTCTACACGGACATCGGTTTTCAGTCCGGCAGCACGGGCCAACGGCCCAAGCGTATTATAGGTATACGCCTCTTCGTACGTAAGCGCTCCGATACCTTTATATTTCAGAGAGAGTGACCAGTTGTTGCTGAAACGCTCCATCAGGTCATCGATCTTCGGTTTAAGCAGATCAAGATTTCTGTGTACCAGCTGCGCCAGTTCAGAGGTGATGTCACGGTTGACACCGCCGATGGCGATGTAGTCAAACTGCACCCGGTTGCCGCTGATCGCCTCCTGGATATCCATCACCAGTTCACGGTCTGCCATGATCTGCATGAACATCGCTTCGAATCCGGCATTTTCGCTTACATGGGCGAGACAGAGCAGATGCGAATGGATGCGGTCAAGCTCGACCATCAGCATCCGCAGGTATTTGATGCGTTCATTGGCCTCAAAACCCAGCAGTTTCTCCACCGCCAACACATAGGAGAGCGAATGGGTGATGGCGCAGAGACCGCAGACACGGGCCACGACATAAGGTACCTTTTTCCACTCGAACTGTTCGGTACACGCTTTCTCGATCCCGCGATGGACAAAGCCGACATCGGCACCCACCTCGACGATCTTCTCGTTTTCCGTTGTAAACTGAAAGCGGATCGGCTCAAGCAGTGAGATATGCTGGGAACCCAGAGGGATATTGACTACCTTCTTCATAATGAACACCGTAGCGGCATCGAGAGCGAGTCGCCATCGAGATAGAGCCCTTTTTCCGCTCCGTCGATGGTCACACCAAACATATCGACCACCTCTCGCTCTCCCATGATCGCCGATGGGATAAGCGAGACGATGGAAGGGGCCGGCGTCTCATAATCGCTGCTGGCATAGTAGACAACCGTCTCATCTTTTGCGCCATACTTTGAAAAGATCCACTGCAGTTCGATCTTCCCTTCACCCAGATCAATGCCGTTAAGCGTTAAAAAATGCCAGATCTCCGGCTTATAAAATGCCATCAAATCATCCAGCAGTGTTAAATAGGTCGTCTCAATCTTTCTCATGATCCACCTTTGTCGCCATCTTATGGCGGCTGATTTTATTTGCTACCGTCTCGATCGCCCCGAAAAGTTTGAATGGCTTCTCGATCTCTTTGGTTTTCGCTTCCAGAATTGCCAGAGCCTTGACCACCCCGTCGATGATGAGCTGCGGAGTCGTGGCACACCCCGGGACATAGACATCGACCGGGATGTACTGGTCAATCCCGTCCTCGACGTTATACATATCGCGGAACATCCCGCCTGTTGCCGTGCAGGCACCTACGGCTATCACCACTTTTGGTTCCGGTATCTGTGTGTAAAGTTCAACCAGCCGCTCGCGTGAACGGTAGGTGACCGGACCGGTGACCAAAAAGATATCGGACTGTTTCGGATTTCCGGTGTTGATGACACCGAAACGCTCCAGGTCATATTTTGGTGCCAGTGCCGCAAGTATCTCGATATCACAGCCGTTGCAGCTTCCGGCGTTGTAGTGCAGGATCCAAGGTGACTTTTTACGAAAGGGGGTAAAGAACTTCATAGGACAATCCATAAAATATTGGCTACCGCCAGTGTTATCGCTACCGTATAGACGATCTTGATCATATCTGCCGTACGTACACGGGCTGTCGCGTTATCGACAAGATTGATCAGGAAAAAGGTGCCTGTCACCAACGCGATCCCGACCCAGACCGAACTCCCGCCGAAGAGAAAGATGAAGCTGTAGATAAAAATATACTCCAGAAAGCGGGCCATATACAAAAACTCGTAAAAGAGGCCGCTGTACTCCACCTCGACACCCCCGACGATCTCCTGATGCGCTTCGACGACATCAAAAGGGGACTTTTTCACCTTGATCGGAACGATGATCAACAGAGCTATAAAGAGCAGCGGCATCTGCAGCAGATAACTCTCCTGTTCAAGAATCGTACCGATATCAAAACTTCCCCCACTCAGGTAAAAGCCGACAGCGACCAGGATCAGCACCGGTTCATACGCCACCAGAGCCAGCAGTTCACGGTTGGCCCCTATGTGGGAGTAGACCGAACGTACACTGTACCCCGCCGCTACCAGGACGATAAGTGCAAAGAGGTGCAGAAATATGATGTAGAGCAGGTTCCAGCCCAGAAAGATCGCTGCGACACTGAACCAGAGCAGGAAAAAGTGTGCCACCGCCAGCAAGGCGTGGGTAGAGTGGATGATGATAGTCCGTTTGTCCATCAGTTTGAACATATCGTAAAAGGGCTGCAGAATCGGCGGACCCTGACGGCGCTGCATCCGTGCCCGAAGCACCCGTTCACCCCCATAGACCAGACCGCCGAGCAACGGGGCCAGCACAATCCATAACCAGGTCATGACAGCACTCCTGCAAGCGCTACCGCACCAAAGATGAGCGTAAAGCCCCAGTAGATGACCTGCGCCGTTTTTGGTGAAGGCTCAAAGTAAAAGAGCGCCGCATCAAACCCCTCTTTCTCACCGCAATGGTAGACCTTGACACGGTCAAACCGCTCCATCGTTCTGGCGATCCACGGCAAGAGAGCGACAAAAAGAAGCGGTACGGCAAAGAGGGTCAGATAGGCATCATTTTGAATGAGGATAAATCCGACCGTCGTTACGATACCGACAAGCGTTAAGAGCATCAGCGGCAGAGCGAAGCCAAACGGTATCTGCTCCTTCTCGGAGGGAACGATATCTGAAGGTTTGGAAAGCAGAGCCGAAGCCACTTTGAAGTAGAGCAGTACCAGCAAGGCACTGCCTACGATAATAGCCAGCAGGACAACGACCAGCCACGGCCGCTCGTTCATCAGAGCCGCTACTGACTCAATGGCGAACAGCTTGCCCATAAAGAGACCAAAGGGCGGCAGGGTCAGTGAGATAAACCCGAACATGATGTAACCGACACTACGCGGTGCGATATGGGCCAGCCCCTTCATCACCTCAATGTTTTTGAGATGAAAACTCTTCTCCAGCACCCCGGCACTGAGGAAGAGCAGCGCTTTGGAGAAGGCATGAAAGAAGATCAGTGCCATTGCCAGCATCATGCTCTCTTCCGTGCCGATCGCTGCAAGACTCATCATCAAGCCCAGAAGCGCAATGGTCGAGTAACCAAGTATCTCTTTAAACACCGAACGCGAAAGTGCCAGGTAGGAAGCGGCAACAAAGCCCAATGCTCCGCCGAGAGCCAGCACTCCGCCCAGAAGTGTCCCGCCAAGAGCCGGGGCCAGTTTCAAGATCAGGTAGGGGGCGATCTTTACCATCGTCGCCGAGTGCAAGATCGCACTCACCGGTGTCGGCGCGACCATGGCACCCAGAAGCCAGCTGTCAAACGGCAGGGAAGCCCCCTTGACCAGCGCCGCCATACTGAGTAGCGCCAGCCCCAAGAGCAGGTACCCGCCCGAAGAAGCCAGCAACGTATCAAAATAGACCGTATCAAACTGTGTGATGGCGATAATCGTCCCCAGCAGTATCACCACACCGCCGACCTGATTCATCCAGAGTGCTTTGAGGGCATTGTTTTGACTCAGTTCATCCTTTCTGAATCCGATCAGAAGATAGGATGCCAGTGTCGTCATCTCGAAGAGGAAGAAGAAGAGCAGCAGCGAATTTGCCATGACAATCATATTCATCACCGAGAGAAAGAGCAGCAGATAGGCGGTAAAAAGACGTTTTCTGAAGGCGTTCATCGCTTCATCCGCCATGTAGCGCAAGGCGTAAAAGACAATAATACCGCCGACAATATTGATAATCAGAAACATCAGGATCGAAAGCCGGTCTACAATCATTGCAGCACCGCTGTAGTCGCCAAGGCTTGCTTCAGCCAGGCCATAGAGCAGCAGTTGAAGAAGTGCCAGTCCCACCACCATGTTCGCTTTGAAGCGAAACCCCTGCTGAACGAAAAAGAGCAGCAACGCTACGTCAGCAATGATCAAAAATGTTTCAAGCGTATGGGAAAAGGAAAAAGTGACAGGCTGTAATGGAATAAAAAGAAGATAAACGCAGAGCAACGACAAGATCAGTACCGTTACCGTCACGACCAGATACTGTAACTGTTCCGCACGGCTTACCAGCATTAACAGTGCAGCGACAACCGGAAGAAAAACAAGCACCGAAACCAATTCCATAACAGCTCCTCTATACAAGATTATAGCACTAGAATCATGAAAATATCACAAAGGACAATAAAATTACAACTTAGCGGTTCAACCTTTTAAACTTACTCATGACCTACCCCTCTTTCGGAAGTGATACGGTGAAGCACACTCCCCCCTCTTTACGGTTCTCTGCTTTGATCTGGCCGTTGAGGTGTTTTTCTATGATGGTTTTACTCATATAGAGTCCCAGTCCGGTACCATTTTTCTCAACTTTTGTCGAAAAGTAGGGGTCATATATTTTGGCAAGTATCGAGGGGTCGATCCCTTTGCCGTTATCGCAGATCGATATATGAACATGCGCTTCATCTTCACGGGTAGTAACCGAGATCAGCGGTTCATTGACCTCGTTCTCTATCAACGCCTCTTGCGCATTTTTGAGGATATTGATGAAGACCTGCAGCAGCTCCCTGGAGTAGATGGCGATCGGTGTCTGGCTGCCATACTCTTTTTCTACCGCGATATTGTGGTTTTCCAGACTCTTGCCGACAATGGAAAAGTTCTCTTCGAGGATATCATTGACCAGTATCATCTCCGCTTTTTTGTTCGGTCTGAAGAAGTTTTTGAAATCGTCGATCGTCTTGGAGAGGTGGTGGGTCTGTTCCAGCATCATCGTCGCACTATGCTTGACACTCTCCGATTCCACATCATCGAGTTCGACATCGGCCAGCAGGTTGTTGGCCCCCATGGCAATCACCGTAATAGGCTGGCGCCACTGGTGCGCGATCATCACCTCCTCTTTCTCATGCACTTTTTGCTCCAGTCCCGCATTCATCGCCTCGATCTGCTCTTTTTTCTCTCTGAGTTGAGCATTGAGCCTGGAGATATAGAGCAATACGGTGATAACAGCCAAAAACCCTGCCAATACCCCATAGAACCACCACATATACTTCTTATAAATATGCGAAAAAGTGAGCTTTTTCAGCTCGGCATAGGGGCCAAGATGCAGCTCTTGAAGCAGAAGATGTACCTTGGAGTAGTCAAGAGGGATGGTCCAGCCGGCAACATGGGCACTCTCCGCCGCTTTGGAGTCTGAAGGCATCTGCAGCAGGGCGATCAGCACCTTGTCAGCAAGTTCATCCGGGGTCAAAGGGAGCTTGGCAAAGGGCCACTCCGGATAGAGTGCCGTACTGACCTTAAAGGGGAACCCGGCATACTGTTTCGGAGCTAAAACATTGCAGACCTTCGAATCAATGATCCCCTCATTGGCCATTCGCTCTATGGTATCGGTGCGGACGGTTCCTGCATCGATCTCTCCCTCTTTCACGGCCAGCACCACGCTGTCATGGCTGCCAAAAAATCGAAATTCGGAAAAATCATCGATATCGATGCCCTTATTATGCAACTCTTTCTCTGCCATGATCCAGCCACCGAAGGAGCTGATATTGACAGCACCGAAACGTTTGCCTTTGAGGTCATCGAGTGTTTTGATACCGCTATCTTTTTTCGTAAAGATCACGCCGCCAAAACTGGTCAGTACATCGCCCTGGCTGCTGATATTTTTCAGCGTAGCGATCCGGCTGACGCCGTAGAGGTACTCGAGTTCTACATAGTAGGCAGTGTTGGTCAGTACAAAATCGATCTCGTTGCGCTCAACACTTTCGTAAAGTGCTTCAAATCCGAGCGGTACGATTTCGAACCGGTACCCATCTACTTCACGGCTGAGATACTCCGCCGTAGCCGACCACTTCTCCACCGTAATGGCACTGCCACGCTTGGCCAGCACACCGACCCTGACCGTCTCAACAGCAAAAAGAGATAGAGTAGTGAAACAGACAAGAAATAGAAAACGCCATAGCATTATAGGCCTTTCAACAGATCAAAAGTAAAACTATTATATCAGAATATTTTATTTAAAAATAGCTTTGCAGATATCTGATTTGCTACAAAAAAAGTATAACATCCTCATCCAGCCGCCAGATCAATAACATTAATTAAAACAGATACTCACCTTGTGATGAACATGAACGCATAAAAAGCGAAAACTTTGAGGGGTATCTGCGAAAACCTGTCCTGCGCAGTGACCTCTTTAAAGAGCTGAGCCTCTTTCTGCCGCATAAAACAGTAGAGATAACCGAGAGTAAGGAGAAGAGCCCTGAACTCTCCGAAGCGGCTTTGAAAAAGCTGCCTCAGATTTTGGAGGCACTCGACGGCACTGTCACGGAGCTATGGAAACTGGCTCTCAAAAACAACAACTTCACGGATATCAAAAGGTTTGCCAACGATATCGAGCTGATCGCCAGAGAGTACAAAATCGATATGCTCCACAGCTATGCCGCGGCACTGCTTGAAAAGGTCGATGTCTTCGATATTGTAGGCATACAGGTACTGCTGAAAGCATTTCCGGAAAAAGTTGAAGCACTGAGAGAGCTTTTATAAAACGGGCGGACCTACCGTGCGTCGGCCAGCCGCCAGAACTTTTTCAGCCCTTTTCTTGCCTTTTCATCGATCTCATAAGAGATATACTCCAGATAGTGCAAAATATCTTTGGGTGCGACACCTGTCCGTTCGGATGCACGCTGAAGAAGATAGTGCGGAATTTTCTGTTTTTTATGTAAAAAGTTTTTGGCCAGTGTGTGCATCGCCCGCTCATGATTGTGATAGCAAAGGAGTGCAAAGACGAAAGGCAGACCGAACTGTTCATGCCAGCGACCGGCCAGATCGATCGCATCACTGCCCTGCAGATAAAGACGAAGGGCATTGTCCCCAATCACAACCTCACCTTTAAGCCCCAAGATATTGGCAAGGACATTGGAGGTTGCTGATGCCGAATCCGCTACGGGGGTATCACCGGGGATCAGCAGAACACTAAGAACCTCTTTGCGTGCCACAATCCCCAATGGGACAGAGCGTGAACGTTTAGCTGTAATACTGGAGATAAAAGCGGCATCGATCCGTCGTGCGGCAAAATCACGGTTGATCTTGGAGGGAACCCCTTTTTTATAGTGCATGCTCATATGGTGACGGGTTGTTTTGGCATAACGTTTCATGAAGACATGGTAGGGCAGAAGGTTTAAGTACTCGATCTTGCCAAAAACCATTGCCGCCTCCATATTTTTTTAGTAAGCGAATTATACTCTGACCTTGCTTTTGGTTCTTTAGACAGTTGATAGACCGCTTTTGATTTTGAGTAACTTTACTTTTGTTGCAGAGCATGTCTATCAACGATTTTCTTTCTTTTTTATTTCGGAAAAAAGGAAAGAGGCTTAGAGTTATAACTCTTCAACATCCTTGATGTCTTTACCCGAAATTGTTTCAAGTTTTTCTTCAACAATATTCAAAAACTCTTCTCTGTTTTTTTCGTCCATATTCTTTTCAAGCATTTCAAGGATATATTTTATTCCATTCGCATTGATTTTTTTAACACTGGCCAGATAATGTACAAATGCAATAAGCTTGACATCGTTAATAGAGTACATTTTTTTTGAAGACTCTTTTGGCGGGAAGAAGCCTTTGTCTTCATACATTTTCAGCGTGCGTACTTTAGCACTTAACAGTTCGGCAATACTGCTTAAAGGCAGGATATCTTTTTCATTGTTTAATAATGCCACGTTTCGACCTTAAATAAGTTCTATGCAATTATAGAATATTTTTTGAGTTATTAAGAGGGTTTTAGTGCTACCTCTTCCATGTTATCCAACCATCCTGCCTTATCATCAAGCTTCATAAACAGCATTTTACTGGCATCATGAGGCTTCTCTGGCCTTGAATGGATATGTTTTAAAATAAGTGCCTCATCGGTTCGACCTATAATCTCGATTTTTCCAATATCATGCCCTATAATAAACTTGAACCGCTTGGCGTAACCATCAAGTTTTTCCTTGGCTTTGTCTACAAGATCGACACCTTCTTTTAACGGTAATTGAAAATGGTTTCTTACCCTGCTGACTGGCATACACTGATAGAGATAATAGGGATTGACACCGATTCTGACAAGACCGTTCATGAGATTTTCAATCTCTTCTACCGAATCATTGACGCCTTTAAGCAATACTGCCTGGTTATTGACAGTAATACCCGCTTCACGAATGCGTAAAATAGCTTCGGTGGCTGTTGGCGTGATTTCATTGATATGATTGAAATGTGTTGGCATATAAAGTGTTTTTACTTTATTGAACTCTTTGAGATATTCCATCAGTTCATCATCAAAGAAACGCATAGGGTAAACGACAGGCGTCCTGGTGCCTATACGGACATAATTGATATGGTCAATCTCTTTAAGTCCATCAAGCATCTTTTTCAGTTTTGGTGTATCGATCAACATCGGATCGCCACCGGAAATGATGACATTGGTAATCTCTTTGTGCTCCCTGATATACTTCAAGGCATTTTGAAAGTTTTCAACCGTTTTATCATTTGGTAGACCGACAATCGCTTTTCTAAAACAGTGACGGCAATACATGGAACAGTAATCCGTAGCAACAATGAGTGCCGAATACGGATATTTATGCAGAATCCCATTGCCTTTGTTATGCTTGTCATCGCCGTAAGGGTCTTGTGTCGTTTCACCCATAGAACCTGATATGACGAGTTCATCTTCACTTGGATAAGCCAATTTTTTAATGGGGTCGTTTGGATTGTTTTGGTCAATCAGACTGAAATAATATCGAGGGATATTCATTGGATGTTTATCCACAACATCCCGCAACTTCACCTCTTCCTCTTGTTCAAGGTCTACATACTCTTTTATTTTGTCGATTGAATTTATGTTGTTTTTTAACTCATCCCACCACCATATATTTGTCCAGTCTATGTTATTTAAATCTTCTTTTAAGTCCAATACATGCCCTTTTAATGCATACTGCAAACACTAAGTATGTATTTA
>JAYEMF010000106.1:12965-35807 GCA_034717975.1 Campylobacterota bacterium | reverse complement strand
TGTATTTATAACATCTAAACCTTTGGAATAAGTTAATAATATATGCAATATGAAATGACTGATAATTAAGAATTAGAAGTTTGGAAGCCATAGCTCTGTAAAAGCCATAAACTATACATCGGAGCCTGACACAAAACTCTGAACAGTCTCGAAAATAGAGAGAAATTTACAGGAACCTCCAGAAAATAGGCTTTTTGGTTACCTTTTTGCCGGTACAAAAAAGTGACAGAATACGGCTATAAAACCAAGGCTTACCATAAGACTATAAATTGAGCTAAAGTCCCTTTGGCTATAATCTCCCCAAAATAATTAACAAATGGAATTTTCCCAATGGTACGCATAGAATTTCTAGGACCGATCCAAAAAGACGCCATCGAACTTGAAGCCTCAAGTTTACAGGAAGTGGCCGATCAGCTCAGCCACGACGAAGAGATAAAAAGCTGGCTGGAAAGTGCTGCCGTAGCCGTTAACGACACCCTTGTCTCCTCCCTTGAGACCCCGTTAAAGTCCGGTGACAAAGTCTCCCTGCTGCCGCCGGTCTGCGGAGGCTGATAGATGCTGGAGCTATATGAAGGACCGCTTGATGTCCCGACGATTTTGGAACGCTGGTATAACGAAGAGGCCACAAGCAATTACGGTGCTTATATCCCGTTTGTCGGGACGGTCCGTGCCGAAGATGAGATCGACGGTCTCAGTTTCGATATCTACGAGCCGATCCTGAACTCATGGTTCGATGCCTGGCAGCAGCGCGCAAAAGAGGCCGGCGCCATCGTTAAAATGGCGCACAGCAGAGGCGATGTCCCCCTGCATCAATCCTCTTACATCGCTGCGGTCTTTTCACCTAAACGCCGTGTGGCCCTCGAGATGATCGACCAGTTTGTCGAAGACTTCAAGGCCTCTGCACCGATCTGGAAATATGATCTTAAAAACGGTGAGCGCCTCTACGCGGCCGACCGTTCCACACCGATCTCCGGCAGCGGCCTGCTCAAAGGGAAGTGACCATGGCTTTTATCTCATACGAAACCTCACAAAATATGCTGCAGCTGCTCCAGACCGGACCGCTTCGCACAGAAAAGATCTTTTTGGGCGATGCCCTTGGACGTATCCTCGCCGAAGATATCGTTGCCGCTGAAAATTCGCCTGCCTTCCCGACCGCTGCCATGGATGGCTATGCCGTCGTCCACAGCGATCTTCCCAATGGCCGCATCGCCATCATCGGTGAGAATCCTGCCGGCCATGACGAGACACGCCGTGTTGAAGAGGGTCTGTGCATCAAGACCTTTACCGGCGCGGTTATGCCAGAGGGTGCCGACACCCTGATCCAGATCGAGAATGTCACTGTTGAAGATGAGATGATCGTCATTAACGAGAGCGTCCCTTATGGTGCAAGTGTCCGTCCGGTTGCCGAGAGCTATGCAAAAGGCGATGTCCTGATCAAAAAAGGGACAAAGATCAGCTTTGCCGAAACCGGTGTGCTCGCCGGGCTCAACCGTGTCATGGTCCCTGTCGCTCTTCGTCCGAAAGTCGCTGTTGTCGCCACCGGAAGCGAGATACTTGACCTTGGCGAAGAGTCATCCAACCCTTCCCAGATCCGAAGTTCCAATAACTATACCATTGCCGCGATTGCCCAGATGGCCGGTGCCGAAGTCCTTCAGCTCGGTACGATCAAAGATGACAAAGCCTCCATCACCCAGGGTTTTGAAAACGCCTTCGCTACAGCTGACATCATCATCTCTACCGGCGGAGTGAGTGTCGGTGACTATGACTTTGTCAAAGATATTATCCCACGTCTTGGTGCCGAAGTAATTTACAAAGGTGTCAAGATCAAACCCGGCCAGCACATCATGGTCGCCCAGCGAAACGGACAGTTTATCCTGGCCCTTCCGGGATTTGCCTACTCCTCAACCGTTACTGCCATTCTTTACGCCGTACCACTGATCCAGCGTATGCTTGGCCGTGACGAAGGACTCAATATTATCGAAGCGACCCTCAAAGAGCCGTTTGCCAAACGTTCCAAGAAAAGCGAATTTACCGCCTGTAATATCACTGTCGAAGATGGCTGTTTTATGGTTGATTTTGAAGGGAAAAAAGTGGGCAGCTCCGCCATATTGAACAATATGCTCGGAGAAACAGCCCTGATGATCACCGGTGAAGAGGATGGCAACCTAGAAGCGGGAATGGCTGTCAACGTTATCTTGCTCGATAGTTTTTAAACCACTGTCTTTATAGGCGGGGTTTAACCAGCCATTATTCTGCTTGCATATCCTTCTCACACTTTTTCATTACATCGTACATCAAATAAAAAATTCTCACTTTAGAATAATTTTTTGTTATCATTAGACATGATTCATTTTCATGGGATTATGTACACGCTTTACTACCCCTCAAGGCTGGAGGTCGATAATGCCTATGCGTTCACTTATTCTATCACTCTGTTTTTCCCTGGCGCTCTTTGCCCAACAGCAACCCAACGAACTCATCAACGAAGACTCCCCCTACCTGCAGCAGCATGCCTACAATCCGGTAGAGTGGCTGCCATGGGGAGACGAAGCGTTTGAACTGGCAAAAAAAGAGCATAAGCCGATCTTCTTATCCATCGGTTACAGCACCTGCCACTGGTGTCATGTCATGGCCCATGAGTCGTTTGAGAACGAGCAGATCGCCGAGCTGATCAACCGGAACTTTATCCCCGTCAAAGTCGACCGCGAGGAGATGCCGCATCTTGACAGCCACTACCAGCAGCTCTTTTTAAAACTCAAAAAACGTTCCGGCGGATGGCCGCTGAGTGTCTTTATGACCGAAGAGCTAAAGCCGTTTAACATTGCCACCTACATCCCGTCCAGTGCCAATTACGGCATTGAGGGGATGGATACGCTTATGCCGAAACTTGGCAAACGCTACCGGAAGCAGCGTGAACTGATCGATACTCAGGCCAATGCCATCGAAAAGATCATGCAGGCCAAAAAAGCCCCGGCCACGACTGATCAGACAACCATCAATATCAAGACACTCTGGAGCTCCTACCGGAAGATGTATGATGATATCTACATCGGTTTCTCCCTTGCCCCCAAATACCCCGAGGCCTCCAAAATAGCCCTGCTGCTCGATCTGGGAAAGCTGGGCAATGATGATGCCCGGAAGATGGCACTTGACGTGTTACGCGTCATGGCGCTTCGCGGGCTATATGACCATATCGATGGCGGGTTTTTCCGTTATGCGACCGATGCGGCATGGGAGATCCCCCACTTTGAGAAGATGCTCTACAATCAGGCGGAGATGATCCCGCTTTATGTCAAAGCCTATCAACTGAGTGGTGATCAGCTATATCGTGACATCGTTATTGAAACGATTGCCATGACCGAAAAGCGCTTTGGGAAAAACGGCCTCTTCTTCAGCGCCTCCGATGCCGACAGTGATCATGAAGAGGGCGGTTACTTTATCTATACGATCGACGAAGTCAAGCAGGCTGTGGCACGAAGCAACGATGCCGAAGCAGTGGAAAAAGCCATCGAACTCTTTGAAACAGGAAACTTTGAAGGCAAGCAGCACATCAACCTCTTCGGCGAGCAGCGGCCAAAGGGATTTGACGGTTTTAGAAAATCACTGAAACAGCTGCGTGCCAAACGGCATTACCCCTTTATCGATACCAAGGTCATCACGGCCTGGAATGCGATGATGATCGAAGCCCTTTACGCTGCTTCCGCCATCGACCCTGTCTATACCGAAAAAGCCGATCATGCCTTAAAAAGTCTGCTAAATACCATGGCTGCCAATGGAAGACTCTACCATCAAAGTCTCTATGGGAAAGAGCCTGTCCAGGAGGGGCTGCTGGAGGATTACGCTTTTATGATCTCCGCACTGATCAAAGCCTATGAGATAACCTACGATAAAAAGCATCTGCTTTTGGCCGCACAGCTGAGTGATAAAGCAAAAAAACTGTTTTACAGCAATGGTGCCTGGGTGCAAAACAGTGAGGAAATGCGTGTCAAAGTTGATCTGAGAGACAAGTACTACACCTCCCACTTTGGGCGGATGATGCAAAATCTTTACAGGCTTGCAGCCATCAAAGAGAGACCGAAATATGCTGCTATCGCCACCGCTTCGATGCAGCATCATCTTCGCGAGATCGAAGCACAACAAGCAGACGCCCCTTCATCGGCTATCGCCTACCTGATGGCGCGTTACGGCGTCGTGGTGCTGAAGCAGAGTCAGAATATCCTGCAGGAAAAGAGAGAAGCCATAGAAGCCATCGCCTTTCCGTATCTACTGACCAAGCCCGACAACAGCGGCCTCTATCTTGCCTGTACCACCGGGGCCTGCTTTGCCTATGACAAAAAATTCGATGTCATTAAAACGCAGATAGAAGCCTTAAGTCGAAATATCAAATAAAGGATCGTGATCATGCGCTGCGCTTTATGCAAAGAGGGTATATTGATCCTCATTTTTATTGCCATACTTTTTGGCATTGGCTACCAATATCTTGATCCTATTGCCCCTAAAAGTGTTTCTATCATCACCGGCGAAAAAGATGGTGTCTATTATAAAACAGCCTTGAAGTATCAAGAACTTCTGAAAGATGAAGGGGTTACCCTAAATATCATTCCCTCCGATGGCTCCATTGCCGCATTGAAGATGCTGGAGAAAAACAAAGCCGACATGGCCTTCATTCAGGGCGGGACCACTTCGGATTATCAGCATCTGAGTCTCTATTCACTGGCCAGCCTCTACTTTGAGCCGCTCTGGATCTTCTATCGGACCGAGCTGGGTAATGTCATGTACATTTCTCAGCTTGTCGGTAAACGTCTGGCTATCGGCAAAGAAGAGAGCGGTACCTACAGGCTTTCCATCGAGATCTTAAATATGAACGGTGTCACAGCAGACAATACGACTTTTTTGCACCTCTCGAACGAAGAGGCAAAAAATGCCATATTAGCAGGGGAGATAGATGCTGTTTTCAATGTTTCCGGTGCCTATACCTCTTTGATAAAAGAGCTCTTTTACGATAGTAATGTCCACTTGATGAGTTTTAAACGTGCTCACGCTTACGATAAACGCTTCCCTTACATCTCAAAAGTGGACATTGCCGAAGGGATGGTAAATGTACGCGACAATATCCCAAGCGAAGAGATCAGCATGATCGCTACCGTTGCGACTTTGCTGGCCAAAGAGGACCTGCATCCCGATATTGTACGACTCATCTTGCAAGCAGCCAAGAAAGTACACAGCAAAGGCGGTGTTTTTGAAGATGAAGGAGCATTTCCAAGCAGTAGATACACAGACATAGAGATGAGTCCGGAAGCCGATATCTATCTGAAAGAAGGCGATGGCTGGCTTGATCGGATCTTCCCTTTTTGGATCGCATCACAGATCAAGCGTCTGATGATCCTGGTCATACCGCTTCTCATCTTATTTATCCCCCTTATCAAAGGGGCCATGCCGCTGTATCGCTGGCAGATCCGTCACAAGATCTATGGCCGTTACGAAAAGCTGCATGATATCAATAAACGCCTAAGCACTATGAACATGGATGAGACGGAAAAAGAGATCATCGATCTAAAAGAGATACTAGAAGGCATAAAACAAAACACCGACGTACCGCTTTCGTATATGAATGAGTATTATGATCTGCAACTGCATATGAATTTAGTGATACAAAACCTTCAGGAACATAAAACGGCGCTAGCCCGGAATATGAAAACCGGCAACTAAACGCCTTATATCTTAGAAGCTCGCTCTGATCCCTGCGAAGTAGAAAACCCCGACATTGGAGCCGAGGACATCATCGACTTTTTCATCAAAAATATTATTGATACCGCCATAAAGGTTAAATGCTTCCGTGATATCATAAGAAGCAGTGAGATCGACAATACTAAAGGCATCTGTTTTAGCATCAGGATCTGCACTCTGAGTTGGAGCACCTCTGTTTATGACCTCTGTATAGCGCTGCTCACCAATGTACTTACCAATTACTCCGAGATTTAACGCTTTTGTGACTTGATAATCAAAACTAAGCATCAAAGTTCTCTCCGGGTTAAACTCAAGATCTTTTTTAGTCTCTTCATTTTCAGTTCTTAGCTCAGTCCAAAAGAACGTACTGCCTAAATTATCCAGCAGTTGGTAGTTAAGAGACAGCTCCATACCTTTTGTATTTGCATCTGAGACATTTTCAAATGTTGTGATGGCGCCATTTTGAACCTGCTCAATTTTGTTTTCAATTTTGTTATAAAAAACTGCAAGGTCATAGCTGAATTTGGCATTACGGCCACCAAGCCCAATTTCAAAGGCATCTGTTGATTCCGGTTTTAGATCATACCCCATAACATCAGCACCCCGTTGAGGGCCATTGGGCGTATTCATATTTATGTACATCTCTCGTATATCCGGTGTACGAAAGCCCTGCGCAAAGTTTGCTCTCAATTTTGCCAGCTCATCAAAAGCATAGATACCGCCTGCACGAAATGTGGGCTTGTCCTCGGCATTGCTGATATCTTCATACCTCGCACCAAGAATTGTGTTGAATGTTTCAGTTACTTCCCATTCATCTTGAAGGTAGACAGATGTATAGTCGACTTTTTTCTCGGTAATGCTGACATTGTTGTTAAACACGGAAGACTTTCTTCTCTCATCCCGGTACTCAGCCCCACCGGTAAGGAGATGGCTCTCAACTGCAAAGTATGTAGCAGATGCTTCATAAACTGTGATATCGACATCAGCGTTCATAGCGGCATTTGCAGATGCATCTTCATTGGCATAACCCATATCGGCCCAATTTCTGGCAGTGGTTGTATTTCGTTTTTCATAATTGCTATTGTAGATACGGGCTTTGATCAACAGGTCATCAGTTGGCACATACTCTATGTCTGCACTTAAATCCAGACGATTATTTTCATCGTGCGAGTTTACTGGATTGTTATAGATCGGAACCGGTCCACCCCCGGTTGTAGCTGGGTGAATATACCCTATATAAATACCGTCTCGCTCCTCTTTGAAATAGTTCACATCCATCCCGGCAATTAAATCAGATGTAAACTCATATGAGAGTCGAGTACCTAACGTATAGATGGTGCTGTCTTCACGATATGTTGTGTCTACATCATAGTAGTCTTGTATGTTTTGGATAGCGGGATTTGGATGAGCAGACGGTTTTACATTTCCTCCCGGTGTTTTTGCATAAACATCCGCAACTTCTTTTTGTGTATATGGGTCAGTTGTTGTAAAGCCTGCGTAAGCGCTGTATCCAAACCCTTCGTTTTCACCCTGGACACTTAAAGAGAGATTCGCATTTTGTGCATCGCCATCCTTATTCGCACCATATCTGGCACCTACATCGATCTTCATCTCATCCGCTGGTCTTTTCGTGATGATGTTTATAACCCCGCCAACAGCATCAGCACCGTAAAGCGAACTCATTGGACCTTTTACTATTTCGATTCTCTGGATAATGGAAGCTGGGATACGGTCTAAGTCATAAGGGTTTTTTACTTCTCCCGCGAGTCTTCTGCCATCAAGTAGAAACAGCGTCCCATTTGCCCCCATACCACGAATAGCAATAGAAGATTTACTCTTTGAAGATGAGCTTGGGAACGTTCCATACTGCATCGTGAGCCCCGGTGTCTTTTCGATAATCTCCTTCAGGCTTTCTGCCCCCATCTTTTCGATATCTTTCTGGGTAATGACATCAACCGTAGCGGCCACTCCGTCAATACTTTTTTCCGTTTTCGTCGCGATATTGACGACTTCGATCGCCTTCATCCCCTCTGCCGCCATGGTCCTGCCAGCCAGTATAAGCGCTAACGCGCTGCTTAATATGATTTTCTTCACCTATGTTCCTTATAATAATAATTATTATCATTAAATAATAATGATGCATCAAGGCACCTATGAAAAAGCTATGTAACAGCCCTTTCATCGATGCCCATCACTCCTGATTGTTTAAGGTATTACTTCTGCTCTTCCGCCTCATTGGCTATCAGCGAAAATGATGTTAACTGATGTGTCTGCAACTGATCAAACAGCTTCATAATTCGCTCATAAGGCACGCTTTTATCAATGCGTACCGACAGAAGCGTTTCTTTTTCATACCCTGCGAACAGAGTCCCTGTCTCTTCAAACGTATAGGTTTTTCCATCAACAGCCAGGGCATCTTCACCCAGCTCGATCGTGACTGTTTTCTTATCGGTAGGCTTGGCAGCGGCATGCAACTCCGGCAGGTTCAGCGCCAGGGCGACATCCTCTTTTTTAAAGACGGAGGTGACCATAAAAAAGATCAGCAGGATAAACACGATGTCAATGACGGGCGTCAGGTCCGGCGCGATCGTTTCACGCGCTTTACGCATCACTCTTCCTTAGCTCGGTATAAAGCTCCTGCGTGAAAGCCAGTTCGAGTTTGTCCATCATCCCGACGATGTAGTTATAACCGACATAATGCGGTATAGCGACGATGAGCCCGGCAATGGTCGTGATCATCGCCATCGAGATCCCTTCCGCAAAATAGCTGGGATCCCCGAGACCATGTTCGGAGATGCCCTGAAAAGCCGTAAAGATACCGATAACCGTACCCAGAAGCCCAAGCAACGGTGCTATGGTAGCAATTATCTTGACTGTACTAAGCCCCTTTTCTATGGTATGCATAGCATCATGCACTACAAGCTCCACCATGGCTATGTCGCTTTGCGGCGGCAACTTTTTATGGCATTCACGACACAGATGACCGCCTCTGAAACGGATAAAGCCTATGGTTAGAAATTTCCACAGCATGATCACAGAACCAATGCCCAGCATACCGATTAAAATAAGGACGATCATGCCGCCCTGATCAATATAGTTTTGTAAATTCACTTTTTTCCTTAATGATGTTTATAGGCGACAGGGATATGCAGATCCAGAGCAACAAGACTGACCGCATCAGGAATCGCCTGGTAGCTGCCGAGCACTTTTACCAGTTTCAGCGCAGCTTTGTCGAGCAGGCGGTGTCCGCAGCTCTCATCCAGATAGACATCTTCGATCGTCCCATCTTTATGCAGCGTAAAATGTATGTGTGCCGTGCCGCTTAACTTGCGGCGCTTTGCCATTTTCGGATACACCTTATTGGCTTCAAGTGCAGCATAAAGCCCGGCAATAAATTCGGATTTCATTTGAGCATCAAACAGCGGTTTTGGCGGCAAAGGCGGTTGAGGAACAGTGACCGGCAGAGGCTCTTGCGCCACCGGCTGCGCTTCCACAAGCGTTTCTATCGGTATTTCTGCCACTGTCGGCTCCGGAAGAGATTTTGGTTTGACAACCGGCTCAACTGTTTTTTCCACTTTTTTAACAACAGGTTTTGGTACTACTTTTTCAATGGGTTTAGGCTGCTGTTTCTGAACAGGAGGTGCACTCAAAGTAATGGCAACCCTGCGCTCACTTTTCTCAATAACCGGCGGCATGGGAGGAGTCAGCGTTATATGTTCTGTTCGCTTGATGGCGACATAGAGCAGCATCGAGACCATCAAAATGCTCAAAAGCAGTAAAAAATAGTGAGAGGAGTAAGCTCTCTCATGTTTTAAAAACAAATACATCGTAAGTTTTATCCTTAATATTTACTCTGTTCAGATTCTAATACTTTCCGTATTTCCCGTTGAGCTGGCGTAAAATCCTATTTTACGCATGACGGCTCTTTAACACGTACATCCGCCGATTTTTCCAATCGACTTTTTGTTGCTGATCTCAAACATCTTTAGCCCCTTTCAATATTCTGTTTTTCCATTGCTCATGGCAGATCTCTGTCAGTTTGGCAAATTTTGTTGCCACATGCCGGGTCCCTCTGCGTACAAACATCACAGGGATCTCATCTTTTTTGGCTACCTTTTTAAAATGCGTCATCGTATTGTGCTTTAAAAAATCGGTCAGCATAATGATGCCGTCCGTATCGGAAGGTATCTGTTTATGCGAGGTTGAGTTCTTTCGGCTGTCCCAATGCGCCGTTTTGGTAGCTCCCAGAGACTTCACAAGATTTTCGATCCTGCCGATCTTATCGCCGCCTATGATTAGAATTGACATAACTTCCTCCTAATAGTTGCAGCCATTGACGGCAGTAAGTTTATAGACTCGGTCAAATTCCCAATTTCGTTTCATTTTTTATCCTTTTTGATAATTGATATCAGTATAGTAGTCTATTCAACCTTAAGCATATATTATATTGATAATCGTTATCATATATATTTAAATTTAAAGTGTTTTTTCTGAAACGAATCCGATATTAATGATAATTAATATCAATTAAGATACACTACTGTAAAGAAATTCAGAAAGAAAGAAAGGGTAAACATTGGAAATATATACACTGATAAAGACCATCCATCTTATGGCTGCAATACTGTTCATCAGTACCGTCTTTTTCAGAACGTTCGTGGTGCCGTCGCTCACTCCACATTTTGATGCCTCGACCTATCAGAAGATCGACAAGCTCATCGGCATGAGAGCGCGGAAGATCATGATGGTCAATGTCGCTGTCTTACTGCTCAGCGGCGGCTATATACTGATGCCGCATCTTCACGGCGATGCAAACATGCTGCTCTATATCAAAATCACTGTCGGTCTGGTATTGGGGATAACGTTTTATTTCGTTCCGCAGATCATGCAGCGCATGAAAGAGGTAAAATGGTTTTCAATAACCTTTCATTATCTCTTTTTTTCACTGATGATGGTGGTGGTTATGCTGGCAAAGTTTATGTTTGTGTAATGCAGTAGTATGACAGTAATGACAAACCAGCTATTTTTCGGCAAAAGGCATAAGACGCCTGCATTCAGCTTTATCATTGTTCTCTTTTCAGCCTATCTCTTTGTACTGCAGATCGCGACAACCTCGCCCCATCTGCATGCCATGCTGCATGGCAAAAGCTTCCACGCTGAAGAAGGCAAACCAACGGCTCTGCACGCTGACTCCAAAGAGGAAGCAAGCTGTGTTGTCACACTGTTTGCACAGGGCATCTCTTTTGAGATCCCAACAATTTTCCGTGCTGAAAAAGTAACTGTAAGCGACAGATATCATCCTTTACGAAAAAACCACCCCTCGCCTAAACCCCTCTTTTTTACCAACCCCCGCGCACCACCGACACTTCTCTATACCTAAGAAGAACAATTGACTATTTTTTAAATCACAGGCACCATCAAAACAGGTGTGGCCTGGTACTAATTTCTTATAGAGGAAACCACTATGCAGATAAAATCCATGGCATGGCTGGCCGGCGTTTCGCTGGCCGTATCATCACCGCTTGCTGCCGCGCAGATCCATACAATGGAAGCGCTAACCATCACGCCTACCCAGAATCCAACACTCAAAATCGAAGAGGCGCCCGTTCCGGTCACCGTAATCGGCCCGGATGAGCTCGCTGAAAAGAGCGTCGCCACCATCGGCGATATTTTCCGCCATACGCCGGGCGTCGATGCCATCAGCGCCGGTCCGGGAAGCATTATGCCCGTCATCCGCGGCCTTTCGCATGAGCAGGTACTTGTTCTGGTTGATGGCGTACGCCTCTCCGATGAGCGCCCCGGAGGCAACCATGTCCTCTCTATCGATCCGGCACAGATTGAACGCGTAGAGATCGTACGCGGACCTGGTTCGGTACTCTACGGTGCGGGCGCTATCGGCGGCGTTGTCAACTTTATCACCAAAAAAGCCGCAAAAAAGCGAGGCGACGAAACGAGAGTCGAAGGCGATGTCGGCTTGCAATTTGAGAACAACGGCAACGGCTTCAGGCAAAAAGCACATATCAGTGCCGGAATGGACGATATCAACCTCTATGCCGGGGGGACCCACAAAAAATCTTCCAACCTTGAATCACCCGACGAAGAGATCCGCTTCAGCGATTATGACGGCTCGACACTCTGGACCGGGGGTAACTACCTCACCGATCACTGGACGACGGAACTCAACCTCTGGCAGAGTAAAGCCGACATCGGCATCGCTGCACCGCGAACTTTTGTATCCGACTACTACAAAGATGAAACGCACACTATGGTCAACGGCAAAATTGCCTATGAACCCGACAGCGATATATTGGAACGTTTTGAACTTCTGGCCAGTTGGCAGGAACACAACCGCCACCGCATCCGCGAGCCGAAACCCGATGGGCTGGTTGATATCAAGGTAGACAAAGACACCCGTACCCTGCGCGCTCAGTTTGTACTTACCCCCGTCCAATCACACCGTCTTACGACGGGTGCCGAATACTATAACGAGTCACTTGACTCAAGCCGGGCCATCAAGAATCTGCCGACCGCACCGGGTTTTGACGGCGTACCGGTGCTGGCCCCCTCTGCGCGTACCGGTTACGGCCTCTATCTGCAAGATGAATTTGCCGCTGCTGAACGGCTGAATCTGACTGCTGGCCTTCGCTACGACACTATTGAAGCAAAAACTGACGGGGCACCCTCGCCCTACTATATCACTACTGCGCAGTTCGATCGCGACTCGGCCCTGAGTGGGAGCATCGGTCTCGTCTACAAAGCTGCCGAACCCCTTACTCTCTTTGTCAACGTAGGACGGGCATTTCGCTCACCGACCATTATAGAGCGCTACTTTTACGGTCCGCACGATGGTCCGGGTCAGGATATCGGAAACCCAAACCTCAATCCCGAGAAGAGCTGGAATTTTGATGCAGGCGTGCGCTACGGCAACGGCAACTTTATCGGATCGCTCAGCCTCTTTTACACCCGCGTGGATGATATGATCCGAAAAATTCTCAGTAATCCTGATGCGGCGTCACCGACAGAGTACCGCTTTCTCTATCAAAATATTGCCGATGCACGCCTTTATGGCGGTGAAGCCGACGGGGAGTATTTTATTTCTGACGAAGTAAGTACGTTCGGATCACTCTCGGTTGTCAGAGGCGACGATATCACGCATAACAAGCCGCTGACACAGATTCCTCCGATAAAGATCCGTTATGGTGTGCGTTACACCGGCTATCTGTTTACCCAGGAGTTCTGGAGCGAACTCTCGGGAGTAAGTGCGCTCAGGCAAAAGAGAGCAGGTACGGGTGAAAAAGAGACACCGGGCTATACCACGGCCGATATCCGCCTGGGTATTATTACAGAGCAGGGTGTCAGCGCTACTGTTGCCGCAGAAAACCTCTTCGACGCCACAACGTACGACCACCTCTCATATGCCTGGCAAGAGCTCGATTATGCGACGCCCGGCCGCAACATCAAACTCGATCTCTCCTACCGTTTTTAACGGAAGGCGAGGCCTTTAGCCTATAAACTTTCCACTTCCGGCACGCTGGGCCTCCAGCTATTTATAAAATTCTTGACCAATATCAATGATAATCACTATTAATATCAATATAATGCTATAATTAACTCATTATTTCTAAAAAAAGGAAAATGCCATGCTAAACAAAGCTTATGTCCTAATAGCAATATTGTTGCTAACTTTCACCTCCGCCTATGCCGATCAAAAAGTGAAGAAGCTGGTGATCGCCGGTCCGTTTGCCACGGTTTCGCACCCGGTTATCCATATGATAAAAACCGGTGCGTTGAAAGATGTTGCCGATAAAGTCGAGTTCAGACTCTGGAAAAACCCGGATGAACTTCGCGCCATGATGATCAAGGGCGATGTCGACTTTATGGCCCTCCCGACCAATACCGCCGCTATCTTGCACAATAAAGGGGTCGATATGAAACTGATCGATGTCTCTGTCTGGGGAATTCTCGGCATGATCAGCCGCGACAAGGATCTTAAAACACTGAAAGAGTACAAAGGCAAAAAGATCGTCGTCCCTTTCCGTTCCGACATGCCCGATATTGTCTTTAACCAGCTCTTAAAACGCCAGGGACTTGACCCGAAAAAGGATTTTGATCTCGTCTATGTCGCCAGCCCGATCGATGCCATGCAGATGCTGATACTGCGTCGGGCCGATCATGCACTGCTGGCTGAACCTGCCATCTCGATCGCACTGCGAAAAACAAAATCATTCCCTGTCAGCGTTGTTGCACCGGATCTCTACCGAAGCACCGACCTTCAGGAGGAGTGGGCAAATGTTTTCAAAACCGATGCCCGTATCCCCGAAGCCGGTATGGCGGTCACGGGGAAGATGATGGACAATCCAAAGATCATCAAACGCTTCTTGGAAGAGTACAGAAAATCGCTTGCATGGTATAAAAGCCATCCCAAAAAAGCCGGCAATCTGGTCGTTCAGACACTTCCAATGTTAGAAGAAGAGGGATTGGCCGATTCCATTGCCCATGTCAATATAGACAGCGTCGATGCCGCCAAAGCGAAAAAAGAGCTGGAATTTTTCTTTAATGTACTTCGCGATGACAATCCCAAAAGCATCGGCGGTAAACTGCCCTCTGATGATTTTTACTATAAAGCCGCACAATGAAATTTGCCTTCAAGATACTGAAAGACTTTCCCGCCTATCTCTGGAGCGGGTGGGGAGCCATTGCCTCCATACTGCTCTTTATTGCATTTTGGGATATGGGAAATCAGATCTATGGTGATCTGGTGCTCCCCTCTCCGCTTGAAACATTCAAGACACTGCTGGCAATGTCTCAGGATGAGTCAGTCATTGAAGAGATCAAAACAACCCTCTATCGTGCCTCTATGGGCTTTGGCATCTCTCTGCTTTTTGGCTCCATTCTTGGACTCATTGCCGGATTTTTTGCAACGGCTTCCATGATGAGCCGCCCTATTGTCACCATACTGGTCGGCATGCCTCCGATCGCCTGGATCGTACTGGCAATGATCTGGTTTGGGATGGGTGACGAGACGGTGATCTTTACCGTGATCGTTGCCTCTTTTCCTATTATATTTGTAGGAGCGCTGCAGGGAACCCGTACGCTTGATGACGACCTTAAAGAGATGGCGGACAGCTTTAACCTACCGTGGCATATGAAATTTTTTGATGTCTATTTTCCACATCTTTTCTCTTACCTGTTCCCTGCCTGGGTAAGCGGTCTTGGCATGGCCTGGAAGATCGTCATCATGGCGGAGCTTCTTGCTACAAGCGATGGTATGGGAGCTTCTCTGGCCGTTGCAAGAAGTCAGCTCGATACACCTATGGCACTTGCGCTTGTCGTCATTATGATCGGTTCGCTGATGGTCATCGAGTACATTATTTTAGAGCCGATCAAAAGAGAGGTTGAGTTATGGAGAAGCTAGAGGTAAAAAGACTAAACCACCATTTCGGATTTACCGAGATCTTAAGAGATATAAACTTTACCCTGGACAAAGGTGAAGTCTTATCTATCGTTGGTCCCAGCGGCGGCGGTAAAACTACCCTGCTCCATCTCTGTGCCGATCTTTTGGATGTAGAGGAAGGGGGTGTTGCTAACACATTTGTCAGTAGCTCTTTTGCCTTTCAGGAGGGAAGATTGCTGCCCTGGAAAAATGTGATCGATAACATAGCTCTTGGACTGTTAGCCAAGGGAGAGAAGAGAGCTGTTGCTGTGCAAAAATCTCAGGAGATCGCCCTAAAGTTTGGTTTGGAAGAGGAAGATTTTGAGAAGTTCCCCAAAGACCTCAGCGGGGGTATGAAACAGCGCGTCAGTTTTGCCAGAGCTTTGGTAGTCAAACCCTCGCTGCTCTTTCTTGACGAGCCGTTTTCAGCACTCGATATCGGGCTAAAAAAAGAGCTGCAGACTATTTTGATCGATATGATCTCAAACAAAGAGATCAGCATACTCTTTATTACGCACGACCTGATGGAAGCGATAAGACTGAGCGACGAGATACTGCTGCTAAAAGCAGACCCCGGGCATATAGTGAAGAAATTCCGGTATGACCTGCCTCAAAATGAGCGGGATGACAGGTATGTCTATAGTGAAAGTGCAAAAATATTGCAAGATGAAGAGATCATCGACACCTTTGAATTGGAGCTGAAATAATGAAAACTTTTCTCGCCAAAGGCGAAGCTTCAGTGAGAGGAATTTTTAAGGAGCTTAGCTTCTTGAAAAGGAGACATTAATGGAAGAGCAAAAACTACACGCTACCAATCACTACTTGTACTACCCCGATGAAAAAGATGTACCGCCCTACCTGGCTTACGGGTTCAGACCGGTCTTTTTACTTCTAGCCCCCTATATGATCATCTCTATGGTTCTTTGGGGATTGGTCTGGAGCAATGTAATAAGCATACCGTTTATGAACGATACGCTTACCTGGCATGTCTATGAGATGCTTTTTGGAATTTTGACTGCAGGGGTCATGGCGTTTTTAACTACGGGGCTTCCCGAACTTTTCCCGGGTATGGTCCCTTTTATCGGTAAGCGACTCAAACAGATCATGATCTTATGGGTGGCCGGACGGGTCAGCTTTTGGTTTATAGATATCACGGGTGTCTATCTGGCCGCTGTTTTAAACCTTGCCATGCTGGGCTGGCTGATCTGGTTTGCCAAAGATATTGTGCTCGATAAGCTCCAGAGACACGCCTCTTTAGGGTATATTCTTGTAGCTATATTTGCACTTGAAAGCTGGTTTTTTGCCTCTCAGGCAGGTCTGGCAGAGACAGATGCCATGTCTATCCTCAAAGTTGCACTGGGTGCTGTCGTAGTACTTATCCTGCTTGCCATGCGTCGCGTCAATATGGAAGCAGTCAATGAACTGATGGAAGACAAGGGGATAGACGATATCTACATTGCACGACCCCCTTTGACAAACCTCGCCGTTTTCAGTGTCATAGCCTTTACGATCGTAGAGTTTTTCTATCCTGACAATTCCGCTTTAGGCTGGTTGGGACTGGCAAGCGGCGCTGCGATCCTAGCGATTACAAGTGACTATAATCTGAAAGAGAAGTTTATCTGGAATCAGCCCTATATACTCTACCTTGCCCCCATTTTTGTCATGTTGGGTGCCGGTTATGCACTTATGGGCTGGGATCTGTTAAATGATGATATTTACGGAATAAACCACTTTAGGCACTTTATTACCGGCGGGGGACTCGGACTGGCTTATCTGATGATCATGATCATCATTGGCTGGATTCACACAGGACGGCACCTGACATCAAATATCTACACGCACCTTATGGTACTGCTCATGATAATTGCGACGCTTATGAGAGGTCTGATTCCATTTTTCGAAGGTTATATGGCAGAACTCTACCTCTACTCATCCATTGTCTGGACGATCCCTTTTATGTTGTACATCAAGGTGTTTTTTGGGTTTTTAGTAACTCCTCGTGCAGATGGCATCAAGGGGTGAAAGAGGAGGTACAAACGGCACTCATTCACATTTTAGAGGTGCCCTTTAGTCTCTGGATGAGCTCTACTTCTCTTTTTGGATGAACTGCCCGCACCCTTTTTTCTCATTACCTTTAAACGTTTTATAGTTCTGGTCACCTTTGAGCCACGCTTCATAGCGTGCGCACTCCTCACGTTTCATACATGTTTCATTGTTGCAGGCTTTATCGACCATCTTTTTCTCCTAAATTTTATCGCGGTATTGTATCTATGCTCTCATTCATTGTCATCGATATAGATCAACCTAAAAGCATTTTAACGGCAATGCTGTACAGAGCGATCGCCAATATTTTTCTGATCATCGCAGAAGAGACTTTAAAGTGCAGGATGTAGTTCCCAGCCATTCCACCCATATAGGCAGCAGCACCCACTACCGACAAAAGTGTATAGTCAAGCTCCATCGCACTGGCGTAACTTGTAAAAGCGACGATAGATGAAAAGGGAATGACAAACGAGATACCGATAGCGATTTTTTTCGCATCATACCCGGATAAGAGCAGTATCGGAGCGATGATCGAACCGCCGCCTATGCCCAGAAATCCGGAAAACACTCCACCGATAGAGCCGGCAATCAGCAAGATCGATCGGTTCAAACTGCCTCCATCCCGGCGGACAGGTTTTTTAAAAAAGAGGATCATCGAAGCGATGATAAAAAGTACACAGGCGAAAATCGTTTTAAGCGTATCGGTATCTACCAGGAAAGAGAGTTTAGCCCCGATTAATGCAAAAATGGAGGAGCTGATGACCAAAGGGGCTACAAACTTGAAATCAAAAAGCTTCTTTTTGAGATTTAACCCACTGGTTGTAATAGTCGTCACGGAGTTGACGAAGAGGCCGCTTGCCCGTGAAAGGTCAAAGGCAAGACCGGCCATATTCAGACCGGGAACCAGTGCCACGGCAGAACCCAGTCCCGCTATGGCAAAGATGGTAGATAAAAAGAGTGTCAGTAAAAAATAGAGCAAGTATTCAATCAATGTTATATGCCTTTTGGCTGCACCGGCATATTGACCAGGTCACAAAAGGGAGAACGGATAGTAGCGATTGACGCAAGGGTGATGTTCATCTGAAAACTCTATTTTATGTAATATGTAAATTGTCACAAGTATACTGACTATTATAGAGATGCCAATACACTTTAATAATATATTATACATAAGTTATACTTAATATAATTATTAGTTTAATTTAATTCTATGGTAAAATATGGGTATGACATTTGCTTGTATATAAATGATTGTTTATCCATAAGGTTTCGATGCGTAGTTTCATACTGTTTTTCCTATCATCCATCATACTCTCAGCACACCCGCACTGCTTTGTCGATGTCTATCCGGCTGTTGGCAAAGAGCGTGTCACGATCAGGTGGGTCTTTGACGAGATGAGCTCGCAGATGCTCATCATGGACTATGACCGTGACCACAATGGGAAACTGAATGAAAAAGAGAGCGAGATGGTCTATAAAGAGAGCTTCTCCGGCCTTGAAGCGTTTGAGTATTACACCTATTTTTACAACAAAAACAGAAAGCTTCCGACACCGCTTTCCGATTCGTTTATGGCGACTATTGAAGAGAACAAGGTCAATTTCTACTTTACCCTGAAACTGCCTGAAGGGACAACGGCCATAAAATTTTACGATGAGGAGATGTTTAGCGCCTATGTTCTCAAGGATGAGTTTGTCAAAAAAGCCAACCCAACACAGTCGTATCGGCTCAAAAAGCTCGACGGCGACTTCTTCTTCGGTTATGTTCTGGAGCTTCAATGAGTGAATTTTATAGTGATTTTATTCGATTGCTTACCCAATGGCAATACAAATTAAACAGCCTTGTTTCCGGCAACCTGAGAGAACTTGAGGGTGATGCCCTGTGGGGAACCATCACCATCCTGGGCATTGCCTTCCTCTACGGCGTCATCCATGCCGCCGGACCCGGTCACGGTAAAGCACTGGTAGGATTCTATTTCCTGAAACAGGGCGGCAGTTTCAAAAAAGCGTTCAAAATGGGCTACCTGATCGCCCTTGTCCATGCCTCTTCGGCTCTGCTCCTCACCTTCATTGTCTACTACCTCATCGAGACCCTTTTTACCAAGACATTCCATAACATCGCACATCTCTCCATGATCATCTCGGCGGTTTTGATCATTCTCGTCGGGCTCTATCTTGTTTATGAAGCCTATAAGCATCGCAAAGAGAGAGATGAAGAGGTGAGCGTTTCAGACAAAAGCGACCTTGCCGTAGCCTTTTCAGCCGGCATTGTACCCTGCCCCGGGGTTATGACCATCACCCTTTTCGCCATTTCGTTAGGGCATATTGTCACCGGTATTGCCACGGCACTGGTAATGAGTATCGGAATGGGACTGACCATATCGCTTGCCGGTATATTTGCGGTAGGCGTACAAAAACGCGGCGGTAACGCCTTTGGAAAATACGGCTACCTGCTTGAGTTTTTTGCCGCTGCTCTGATCATCGGGCTTGGCATCTTCTTACTGCTGGCCAACCTCTCACACACCAAAGGACATTTTTAGCGTACCTCTAATCTGTCCATGATCATCCCCTGCACAACACCGGCTATGATCAGAGCGAGTGTGACAACCATGGTAAACAGCCATCCGAAATAGTCGATCATCACCGGCATCCAAGGCAGTTTAACGGCCCTTACATAGATAAATGTCACGATCAGACCATCCCTCGCCCCATGACTCCGAAGATCCGAAAGCATCTGATACCAGACAAAGGAGGGTCCATGGCTCAATATACCGCCGACGACAGCGATCATCCAGCCCCGCACTCCCGACTCCTCACCCAGATGCTTCGCGATCGCCCTGGGTCTGAAAAAGTAATTAAAGGTTCCCAGCAAGAGAATAACGACCATAAGTATGGGAAGCAGCTTCAACAGAATATGGATACTTTTTTGAAATGCCTCTTCAGCCGCTTCCGGTGTTGAGAGGTAGAAGAGGAGATAGATCAAAAGCACAATAGGAAGAAAGTACTTGCCGCTGATTTTAGAGGAGGCCTCTTTCTGCTTTTTCACGAGAGGCCCTTAATGATCTCAACACTGGCAATGGTAGCAAGCATGGCAAAGATCAGACCGAGCAGATTCCTCTGAACCGTAAAACGGCGTCCAAACAGTGCCTGTTCCAGAGGAATCTGTACAAAACCAAGCGTCACCCAGGAGACGATCAGCGCGACAACGGCATAGAGGCTCACCCCGCTTTCAAGCAGTTCACCACCGATAATATAACTGGCAACAGGCTGTCCGACTGAGACCCCTCCCGCCAGTGTGCCGATAAGCGTATCGTAAAACATACTGCCCTGAAAGACCGATGCAAGCAGCTCCTGTGATACCACCACATCGAACAGTCCCACCGATAAAATGACGGCCAACAGCATCGGCAAGATATTTCGAAAACTTTTAAAAGATTTCATGACAGACTCTACAAAGGTATCTTCTTTCACCGCCTCACTCCTTACATAAACATTAGAAACAGCATGCCAACCAACAGGGCCACGACAATATTGACCACCTTCAGCCAGATAAAGGCCCTCGTAGAGACCGCCAGCAGCGGCAGGGTCCCGTGCCCATCCTGTGAGATCGAACTCGCCAGCAAAACGGCAAAAGGGATCAGTCCTTTGGCATACATGGTCACAAAGACCATGTGCGGTCCCGATTCGGGGATGATCCCGACCACTGCCGCACTCACCAGTACCGATAAAACATTTTCCTGCAGCCACGCAGTAACATCAAGGTGGTTTTCCAGGTAATGCACGACCAGCAGAGCACCAAAAGTCCATAAAAAGACCCGGAGCAGGTGCTTTTTGATCACATGGGCATAAAGGTGCTCTTCGAGAAAGTGATCCGGTACCGTGGTGATGATAAAAAGCGACACCACTGCACCCAGGGTAAAAGTGATCTTCTTCCAGTTCCACGCTTCCGGTCCCACTCCGCCAAAAATGACAGCAGCCAGAAAAACACCAAACAGTGTGATAAGAAAACCCCTTGGAAAAGTGATGTTTTTTAACTGCTCTATAATCTCTTTACCTGAAAAACAGCGGCAATATTCCTCTTCATGCAGTTCAAAACCATGTTTTGCATTGACCAGAAAACGGTTTTGATCTTTAAACAGCAGATCAGCTCCATAGGCGACTACAATGGCCAGGATAAACAAGATCGCACTCAGCCAGAGTGCCTCTGCGGGAAACATACTAAGCATCACAAACGCCTCGTCACCGCTGGTCGCCATCATTGCCGCGACCAGTGCACCGAAACTGACCATTCGGTGCGAATAGAGCGAAACGACCGCGAACGCACCGAGGCAACCGGGCACCACCCCTAAAAAAGCAGCCAGAACATACTGGCCGAAGCGGCTCTTTTTCAAGCTGTTTTGCACTGGCCATGAGTCTGCACATTGATATACTCGATCAACAGCATCATCATCAGCACAAAACTGGTAATCATCAAGGCATGCTTGATTACATCGACTATCATATTTCCTCCGGCCCGTTAACTAATTCGTACTGTTTTACCGGCGCCTCCGGCGATAAATCTATCCGTAAATGTATTACGGAATTTATCAATCGCCCTATCTCCGGTACAGTGTGTTGGAGACAGATAACCAATATCCATTTTTTTGAGTTCATCTATCACACGGTTGATCTCGACTTCATCTTCACGCATCAGATGAAAACCGCCAAGCAGAAGAGCTATCTTTTTGTCCAGCATCGCCTGCGCACTCTTCGCGATTTCAACAATACCGCTGTGGGAACAGCCAGTTATAACGATCAATCCCTCATCGCTGTCGATAATGAGCGACTGTTCTTCTATCGCATCGCCCATCATCCCTGTCGTATAGATATCCTCAGAGATACGGCAGCTCTTTTCGTCAACCACCTGAACGCTTTTCACCATCGACTGCAGATCCTTGATCAGATGCTTCGACAGTGACGAGGGAGCGATAATATCGACATCCGGATTCAACTCGATCACCGAGTCCACTCCGCCGATGTGATCCCAGTGATGATGCGAAAGAAAAAGTGTATCGATCTTTCCCACATCGATATTTAGTTTTTGCATATTCTCCAGCAGCACTCTTCCGTTGCTGCCAGTATCGAACAGAACTGTTTTTTCCGGTGTCTCTATGTAACAGGAAAAGCCCCACAATGTTTTCAGGTCATCCCGAAAAGGGTAGTTGTCAAAAACGATGGTAATTGCGATGTCGCTGTTTTGTATCATATCAGCCTCTCTTTTGCGTTAATATCAGTGAGCCGAGCAGGTTCCCTCTCCGCTGCTTTTTTCCAATTCGCCTCTGTTAAACCTGTCAATGCTCTCCTGTACGGTCGGCGAAACCCTGTCAAAATAGAGGTCCAGTCCCGCTTTTGCAAACCCCTGCGCAGGACTTCCGCCGATACCCGAAACGATCAGGGCATCAGGATTCAGGCTCATAATGTTGGTAACGGCGTTACCGCACGCTCCGCCGCTGTGCCCGGGATTGGGAACTCCCTCCACTTCTACAATCTTTTCATTTTCAATGGTGATTACCGTATAAAATTTTGCTTTGCCAAAATGCGCTCCCCTTTTGGAGAGATACCCCATGTTCTCATCTGTTGGAAATACCAGTCTCATCTTCTCT
>JAYEMF010000106.1:0-12865 GCA_034717975.1 Campylobacterota bacterium | reverse complement strand
CACTTCTACAATCTTTTCATTTTCAATGGTGATTACCGTATAAAATTTTGCTTTGCCAAAATGCGCTCCCCTTTTGGAGAGATACCCCATGTTCTCATCTGTTGGAAATACCAGTCTCATCTTCTCTTCCTTTTTATTCAAATCGTCTTAAGGCATCATCTTTAAACGCTTCATATGCCTCTTTAATGCTCATATCACCCGCACCGACATAGATCCTGATATTTGAACGGTGCAGGATCTCCAGCGCTTTTCTGCCCGGACCGTTACCGGTAATGATAACATCAGGATTCAGCTCAAGGACTTTTTTGGCTGTCTGCAATCCTGCACCGTGCTCCATCGATTCCGTTTCGCTGTTGGGTACCGCGACCAGCTCATCTTTCGCTTCATCATACGTTACCAGTACATCCATTCTTCCGAACCGCGGATCCATCGGCGAATCCCAGCTGCTTCCTTTTGCCGTAAACACTATCTTCATCACACACTCCTTGCTATTGCTTTTATATTGTCCCAGCTCTTCTCAAGCTCCCTGCTTAAATCGGATGCGCCATATTCTACAATGGTCTGCGCCTGTGCCAACGCTTTGGTAAAGGTCTCGTCATAAGGCAGTTTTGCCGCCAGAGGGATATTTTCATTTGCTAAAAACAGTTCAATATCCCCGGTCACCCCGGTATTGAGATCGAACTTGTTGATGATGCAGACCGCTTTGATATGGAAGGTTTTGACCAGTTCGTAGACCCGTTTGAGGTCATGCAGCCCGGAAACCGTCGCTTCGGTGACCAGTACTGCCAGATTTGCCCCGCTGAGCGACGAGATCACCGGACAGCCGACGCCGGGGCTTCCGTCAATCAGTAAAAACTCTTTCTGGGCGGTTTCGGCCACTCTTTTCGCCTCTTTTTTGACTTTTGCCACCAGTTTTCCGGAATTTTCAGCCCCAAACCCCAGCTTCGCGTGCACCATTTTACTGCCTGTTTTTGTGGCAGAGATATAAAAATCACCCGCTTTTTGTACCTTCATAGTGATCGCTTCGGTCGGACAGACCCTAGAACAGTACCAGCACCCCTCGCACGAGATAGGGTCGACCCGGTGCTGCTCATCGATCACATGAATGGCATCAAAACGACACACCTCTTTGCACTCTCCGCAGTTGGTACAGAGATCTTCATCGATCAACGCCACTTCGCCGCTGTAAAAATCTTCCTGATGGTTAAAATCAGCGTCGAGCAGCAGATGCATATCTGCCGCATCCACATCACAGTCCCCCAGGGTACAGTTCTCTTTTTCAAGATAGGCAAACGATGCGGCAAGGGAGGTTTTACCCGTTCCCCCTTTTCCCGATATTACGACGATCTCCTTCATTTGAACCCTCCGAAAAATATCACTATATCATCCAACGCCGCCTTGAAGGGAGCATGCTCAAGATAGATCAGCGCCCCTTTGGCATAGAGTTCCGCAATGTTTCTGTCATTGGGAATCTTGGCGATCAGAGGTATTTTCTCCTCCTCGCAGTAGTGCTCGACACTTGCATCACCGATACCGTGACGGTTGATAATGACGCCGAATCGCTGTTTCAAAACACGCATCGTACCGACTGCCAGTTTCAGGTCATTGAGCCCGAACGGAGTGGGTTCGGTCACCAGCACCACAAAATCGCTTCCCCGGCTTGCTTCAATGACCGGACAGGAAGTTCCCGGAGGAGCATCAAAGATCTTCACAGCATCATCACCGAAGTGCTCATCCACATAATCGATCACCCGAGCGATCAGCGGCACCGCCTGCTCTTCACCCAGATCAAGCCTTCCTTCGACAAAGTCAAAATTATCGGCTTTAATGTGTTTCAACACTCCCATTTTTTGAGACATCATGGGAAGGGAACCGGTAGGACAGAGTTCCGAACAGGCATAACAGCTGTGACAAAGCTCCGGAAAAACCAGGATCTCTTCGCTCAGATTGACAATGGCATTGAAGTTGCAGACCTCTGCACATTTGCCGCAGAGGGCACATTCATCACTGACCCATTGCGGTATCATTTTATGACATGCTTTTTCTAAAACCAGGTCCCCTTTTATAAAAAGTCCGGAATTCGGCTCTTCTACATCCAGGTCTGCAAGCACAACTTTTTTGTTCATAGCCAGATAAGATGACAAGTTTGTTGCCAGAGTGGTTTTTCCTGTGCCGCCCTTTCCGCTTGCTATGGTGATCTTCATTATCGGTTTCCGAAACCTCTGCCCATTCCTCTGCCGAAACCACGGCCGAAATCACGGCCCTTGCCCGCTCTACGTCCAAAACCTCGCCCCATGCCTCTTCCCCGGCCCAAACCGAAAAATCTACTCTTTTGTATCTCACTTCCCTTTGCTTCAACAGTTTCCAAAGCCGTCTCTATTACTTTCTCCTGCGTTTCATAAAGATCGATACCCTCTCTTTGAAGGTGCAGCAGAAAGTTTGCTTCGGCTTCAAGGTAGGCATAAATATCTACTCCTGCATCAGCTAAAAGCGCTGAGATGATCGGTCCGCTTCCCAGATGCCGTCCTCCGCTTTTATCTTTTTCTACACCGGTTGCTGCAGCCTCTGTTTTAAGCGGATTATCCACCACTTCTCTCTCACCTGTTTTCGTGTCGATAATCAGAAACGACTGGCAAAAACTGGCATGCCTGGCGATTTTTTCACCTTCGTTTGTCGGAAATGCTACTTTCATCATAGCTCCTTTGTATTTATTATAATTGATTTTCCATTTAAAAGCGCATCGGCTATTTTTTTCCGTGCCCCTTCGATCGTCCGCGAAAAGGTTGTTCGGGATATTCCCATCTTGTCGGCACACTCCTGCTGGTAGAGCCCTTCATAGTCAATTAATCTAATTGCTTCAAATTCATCTTCTTCCAAAACGATCTGCTCCAATGCTCTGTTTCGTACACCACAGGGTTTAAAGCAGCGATATTCGGCTGAAAAACCGATCTGTCGTCTCAATCTTCTGGCTCTCATTGCTAAACCTTTTTATGAACATATGTTCAATCAATAAACTAATTTTAGCGCACATATGTTCATTTGTCAAGGGAGAATCAACTAAGATAGAAATAGGTGGTGATGAAATCTGTTTAAAGAAGAGTTTTGATTATAGGGTTTTCAGGGCTACCATATATGTACGACAGTTGAAATAACAACCTCAACTTTCACACATGAAAAATGGCTGTCATTCCGGGCTTGACCCGGAATCTAGTGATTTTTATGTTTAAGACCCGGCAGCTGTGGACCCCGGATCACAACCCAGGTTGTCCCTCTTGACCTTGAAGTCCTGGGTGACGGCGTGTACAAAAGTTGAGTAACGACTTCAAAAAATATTTTTTATCTTATCTATCAATCCCTCTTTTGATTCTCCGGATTCCAGAGGCTCCGGTTCATCTTCTTTGTAAAGATCAGTTGGAAGTGCATTTTCAGGTGTGCCGTCAATATTTACAATGTTCAACTCAGGATGAATAAGTTTTCTAAGCTCTTTCTGCACGACCATCTTTGTTGTCATCAAGCTCATGGCACAACCGTGGCAAGTACCTATAAGCTCGATATAAGCCGTACCATCCTTGGTGCCCAGCAATGTAATATCTCCGCCATGGGAATTTACATACCCACTGGCGGTTGGAAGATGGTTTTTAACTGCTTCATAAATATCTTCATCTGAAAATGGCATCATAATGATCTATCCTTTTTTAAAATATGGTGTATCTAAAGTGCATGAATCCGAGGATTGATTCCATATCGGTAACCACACGTTCCATGATCTCACCTTCCGGGCTTCCACTGAAAAGCCGTGCCATAATGTAACCGTTCATCAGGCCTATGGTCACTCTTCCATCACTTTTTTCATACACAGCGATACTCAATGGCATTTTCACTGCCATAAATTTCGTCGCATCTTCTTTAAGCATCTCGCCGGAAAGTTTTCCGTTGCAGAACTTGATGATCTTGACCTTCCCGACATCTTTGCCGCCATGCTCTAGCACTTCCTGACGCTGATCGATGACAGAGCTTACATGCCAGCCCTCCTGTTTGTTGATCCTGTCGCTAATAAGCGTTACGGTCTTCTCAAAATCGTAAGGGGAGCTGACCTCTTTAAAAAACATCGTCGGTGCGGCTATTTTAAAAGCAATTCCGACAACGAACAGACCAAAGACCAATCCCAAAATCATTCCTATAATAATACTTCTTTTGTTCATCTTACTCTTCCTCCAAAATACAGATCTCTTCTTCTCTGCATGCCTGTAAAGTCTTTATGGCTACAAATCCCACAACCCCCGTCGTCAATGCTATCAGGATGATCGATCCGTAGAGCGTGACGACACTCTGCATCGCCATATGTAAAAGCAGTGTCGCAATGGTTATGGCAGCAAGGGGAAAGGTATAAGCCCACCATGAGATAAAGAACTGTGACCTGTCATACATCCTGACCATAAACAGAAGCAGCAACAGGGTAAAAAGGGCAACAGAATATAAAAACATGCTCACCAGATCGATACTGCCTGATGTCATACGGAAATAGCTGACAAAACCGATAGCCGGAGGTGCAATAAAAATAAAAAGTGTCGGTATCAGCTTTTTGGCAAGCGGATGGTGAAAGACGATCCGGTACATCACAATGACAAAAAAGATAAGCCAGAAAAAGATCCCTATCGCAAAATAGAAAAGCGAAACAAACATCGGGGCGGCTTCAATGCCTACGACAGGAACAAGCACATTCCCGACAATAGGGATGAACCATGCCGGGTTGCTGTGCACGACCTTGAACTCATTATGGATCCAGTAGCGGATGATGGTGAGTGTAAAAAAGAGTTGAAGCGGCGCACCAATATACCAGAACAAAACAGAGACCGTCGGAGCATAATCATAATAAGCGATGGAAAGCAGAAGAAAACTAATGGAGATGGCTGCCATAAAAGAACTTTTTATCGGGTGATGCAACTCTTTTTGTACGGCAGCGGGATAGAAAAGCCACTTTAACATATAGGCGGTAAAAATCCCGAAAAAGAGCAGCGTGTCAGCGAGAAGCAGTACCTCATACACAATGTATGGCACTGCCAGGAGATGATATGCTTTTGCATAAACAATGGTAAGGCCTGACATTCCCATAATGACAGCAAAAAGCTGTACAGGAAAATATTCAAGCGATCGTTTTTTCAATAGTGTCGAAGCCTCCATCTTTTCTCCTTTAGAGAGTATGGATTAAATCAAATTCCCAATAACAGATCATCATGACTACTTTGTATAAAGGTCAGTGCTTGGGTAGTTAGGTTTGCTAATACTCGACGCTTTAGCATCTTTCTTATCGTAGTGAACAACACCCTCTGCCTGAAGGGCACTGATAGTTAAAACCGCTGCTAATATAAATGTTTTCATGTTTTTCCTTTTAGATGAATTGGCAAAAGTATAGCGTCTATTTAATTGATAACGATTATCTTTATTGAGTAACATATCTCCATAAGTTATATTTTATATAAGTACTGGTTTCTAAAGCTGCAGAAGAGTAAAATTATAATGACACCTCAATGATTATTGTGTAAAGTAATATTGAAAGGGATGGAGTAATAGATTATGAAACTTTTCAAAAAGCCTTCAGGAGCAATTATATGAGTGTCGACATCAGTAATATCGCTGAAGAGAATCATGAGTACGCCATTCACCTGGCCACTTTTCAAAATATCATCATCTATAAAAACAGTACTTTTAAAATTGCGGATGTTGTTGAGCACACCCCTTTTGAAGCCGTTGATTTCTGGCGCAATATCTCGCTTTCGGCAGAGATCTTGCTTAAAGCCTGCCTGCTCAAACACCATGTCGCCTTTTTCCGAAAAAGGGCTCACGGTGAATATGGTAAAAAAGTCACTGCCCACTCCAACCCCTGGCTTAAAACGGTACTCGAAGCGTTGCAGATCGACTACGTGGCACAGATCAATACCAGTACCGTCAGCACTGCCTTGAAAAGTGCCGAAGCAGAGCTTTTCAAAAAGCTGTCGATTGATGCCGAAGATGCTGCACTGATCTCGGAGATGTTCTACATTACTATCCGAACCCGCCGAAACCGCAACAGCCACTTCTTCTTCCCCAGCCAGAGCCGCATCGAGATCAGCGAGATAGAGATGCTTTATCTGCCGCTGTTGAACAGGCTTGAAGAGGTTTACAGGTTATGATAACAAGCAGTTTTTTATACCAAACCGGAAATGGATTAAGTGATGCCAAAAACCAAAGTATTTGAAACATTTTCCCGCGAATATGAGGCATGGTTTGAAAAACATTCAATCCTTTATGATGCTGAGATAGAGGCAATCAGAAAACTTTTGCCCCCTTTTAAAAATGGGATAGAGATCGGTGTCGGGAGCGGACGCTTTTCCCTGCCGTTTGACATCACGACAGGAATTGAACCCTCGGCCAAAATGGCTGAAATTGCCGGGTCAAAAGGGATTGAAGTCATCAATGGTGTCGCTGAAGACCTGCCGGTCGGGAACGAAACCTTTGACTTCGTTCTGATGGTAACGACGATCTGTTTTGTAGATGATCCGCTGTTAAGCCTGCAAAACATCTACCGGATCCTGAAACCGGACGGCTATGTGATCATCGGTTTTGTGGACAGGGATTCGGCACTGGGCCGACAGTATGAAAAAAACCGCCTCCATAGCCGTTTTTACCGGGAAGCCCGCTTTTTCAGTACAGATGAAGTTATCGGACTGTTAAAAAAGGCCGGGTTTTCCGGGATTGTCTGCGCCCAGACTCTTTTTGGAACCGATCCGGAGCATATGGACACCACGGTAAAAAAGGGATACGGTGAAGGGGCCTTTATAGCTCTTCGTGCCCAAAGAGGGCCATAACTACTTCTCTTTATTGACACCCTTGCGTCTGTGCCAGCAGCATATCGATATATACCTCCTTTTTAGCCGATGGATGGCGTAACAGGTAACCGGGATGGAAGGAGGGAGAAGGTCCAATCCCCTTGAAATCAAATACTTTACCCCGTACTTTTGAAATATTCAGTGCAGAATTACTCAGATATGGCATGCTTTTCCAAGACCTCAAGATTTGCAGAGAGATAATTCAAAATATTCTCTTTCATTTTACAATCATTATAACCAAAATAAGTGTTATGAAAAATTTTAGGTTTATACCTGTTAAAATAGAGGGTACCAATAAAGCTGAAGGTGAGATATGGATGTAATACAAAAAGAGCTTCGAAGCAGAAAAACAGAGATAAAAAAAGCGGTGGAACTTCTCTTTAAAGCCAACATGAAGATTACGGACTGGGATGTCCCTGAAGCAGATGACAATGAAGCTGCCGCGATATTAATACGGATCATGCAAGAAGCACTTGATGAGATAAAAAAAGATGTCGAAGCGGGTAGATACGACAATTATTGATTTCAATAGTGAGATGAAATTCTGGACAATCCCATTCCAAGCTCAAATGTGGCATGGTAATTCAAAACTCACCTCTGTTTAAGGTGTACGCTATTTTATATAAATCTTACTCAACTTTCGCATATGAAAAATGGCTGTCATTCCGGGCTTGACCCGGAATCTAGTGGTTTTTATGTTTAAGACCTTGCAGCTGTGGACCCCGGATCAAGTCCGGGGTGACGGCATGTGCGAAAGCTGAAAATCTTAGTTTTGATTTACCGTGCAAATATGGTCGATCATACCTCTTCATCGCCATATATACGTTATACTCAACATTCAATCAAGGAGTCTGTTATGCAATGGTTACTAACTCTACTGTTTGTTACAGGAAGTCTGTTTGCGGAAGTCGTAGTGATTGCCAGTGAAGGTGAAAACGTTAAAGCAAGTGTCAGTGGCGACGCTTCACGATGTGACTACTATATTGTCACCGATTCAGAGGGGGCGGTACTCAAAAGTATGAAGAACCCGCATCAGAATGTCGGTGGCGGAGCAAGCTCACACCTTGTGAAACTTCTGCATGCCGAAAAGGCTTCACACTTTATCGCTGCCGGCGTAGGGATGAAACTTGAGAACGCCTTGATAGCCGACAAGATCGACTATACGATCTTTGACGGATCGGTTGAAAATGCCATCAAAGAGTATAAAAGCAGATAATCAATGTACTAGATCTGCACATAGGCTGATGCTTTGGCCCCGCATACCGGGCAATTTTCCGGTGGTGTTCCCAGCTCAATATGGCCGCAGATCGGGCAGAGATAGATATTTACCTCATCCAGATCTTTACCTTCTCTGACAGCTTCGAGTGCTTTTCGATATAACTCTGCATGCACCTTTTCCGCTTCAAGCGCATACCCGAACATCTTTTTAGCTTTGTGATTTTCCGCAACGGCCTGCTCATACATCGGCGGGTACATATCGCTGTACTCATAGGTCTCACCGTTGATCGCCGCATCCAGGTTCTCAAGCGTCGAACCGATCGCCTCTTTGGCCTTCAGATGACCGGTAGCATGAATATGTTCAGCCTCTGCCGTCGTCTTGAAGAGTTTCGCAATATTCGGGAACCCCTCTTTAGCTGCTTTATCTCCAAAAGCACTGTACTTCTGATACGCCTGACTCTCACCGCTGAATGCGGTATCGAGATTTTCTTCTGTTGTTGGCATAATAGATCCTTTTGCTTTAGATTCTCTATTGACCAGTCTAGCATGCCTATTTTAAAAAGAAAATCTATTTTTAAGTATAATTTTTATCCTTTAGCTAACTCTTACAACCACTGGAGTCAAAAGAGAGTGTTCGAGCTGCCAAAAGTGACAGGAAGAAGGAGAAGAGCTAGAAAGGGAAGAAGCTTTTCAAACCACTCTCACCTGAGATCAGATCACCTGCATTGGCATCCAGACCCTCCAGCGCACTGCTCTGCCCACCGGCAAGGGCATTGATATCGGCAATATTGGCAGCTTCACCGCTCAAGCTGCCAAGCTGCTCTTCCATCTTGCTGTCCAGCAGACCTCTAAGCTCCTTTTTATATGCAGTTGCCTGTTTTTTAAGACCGGCACTCAAGGCACCGGAGAGTTTTTTATCAAGATCTGTTTTCACACCGACTTCCGGAGATTTCAACTCACCATCAAGTGTCACATCAGCACTGAAACGGTTGATGCTTTTCAGAACATCTGCCACTGCTTCGGCGGTTTTCCCCTGAAGGTTGTTCATCTCAATATTGGCATTGCTAAATCCAAGGTCTATCTTGCCGCTTAATGTCGCCGCATCATTGATAAGAAGATCACCATTGAAAGCCAACGCCGTATTGCTCAATGTCATAGAGGAGAGAGCCATCGTTTCTAGCGATAGCTTTGTCGCACTGAAGTTCAGACGGTCAATGACACCCTCTCCCAGCCTGTTGTCCTCACCGCTCAGTTTCAAGCCGCTGATCTGTTCACCGTCACTCTCCATGCTGAAGGTGACCGGTCTGCCTGATGCTTTTTGATTATCACTGATATTGTTGATCGTTGCGGCAAAGCTCTGGCTGTTCAGCAATCCGTCGATCTCTGTTTTGGCAATGAGAAGATCCGGGCTTGGCACGCGGTTCGCGAACTTGACCCATCGCCCCTCACCGCGTGGAGGAGCTGCCTCTTCGGCCTTTTTCTCACTCTTTAGGTAAGGTGCTGCCATCTTGTAGTACTTCTCAGCCATCGCCATATACCCTTTTACCTTCTCGCCAAAAATAGTACCGACCACATTCATCGCTCCGCTGCCATCAAGCGAATAGGTTGATTGCAGATCACGATAGTCTTCCACCGGCGCCCGTTTCATCTCAGCCATAAGCGTTTTGATACGCCGCTTATCTGCCTTGAACTCCCGTTGGAGTGAAGCGATACGCTCTTTTCGATCGTCTACTCTCTTCTTAAAGGCGGCAATATCATCTTTAAGCTCCAGCAGCTGTTTCGGATCTTTTGATGAAGCCTTTTTCTTGATGAGTTCATAATCGTTTTCAAATGCTTTCAGGGCCTTCTGAGAGAACTCATCTTTCGCGACATCATCCCATTTTGTACGAACTCTGGTGATCTCATTCTGCGCTTCATCATAGACTTTGAGTGATTTCAAGTCCGCATTCGCCAGCACTGTTTCAGGGTCGGGAAGTTCCATAGCCGGCATCGACAATGCTTCGCCGCCTTCCGGTTCCGACACACCTGTCTCAGCTGCTTCATCACGAGAGGCTACTGATTTCTTGAGGGTTGCTTCCGTCTCAAACCCCATCCCCTCTATCACGATCTTTTCAATATGCGTGCGGTTGAAAAGAAGTGCATTGAGTCCAATGTCAAAGCCGATATGTTCCATGGAGACTGCATCGATACCCTCTTTTGAACCGGCCACTTCAAGTCGATTGATATCTACCGAACCTTCGCCAAAACCGACATCTACTGACCCTATACGCAGATCACGCTGGAGCACTTTACTGCCGCCGCTCTCGAGTGCCCATTTAACCAATGGATCAGCCACCAGCATCGCAAAAGCGATCAATAGGGCAGCTACACCGGCAAAGAGACCCGCGCCCCACCAGCGAAGCAGAGGATCTTTTTTATCACTCGCTTTTAAAATACCCATAAATCCGAGTTTCGGGTACTTTGAGAGGACGCTTCCAAGTGCATCCCGATAGTGGTTGATCGCCCAGCCCAGTAAAAAATAGAGCGGTACTGCCGCTGTCAGCGCGACAACTGTCGAACCAAGTACCAGTGTGTTATTGAAGTAACTTAAGCGTATCAGACCGTTGTTATACCACGCCGTCCAGAGCCCGTTGAGCCCTTCACCTGTCAAAAGAGCATAACCGATCTGCTCAAAGATCGGATCGAACAGATAGCCGATCCCTGCAAAAACAGCAGAACTGACAAAGAAAAGCCCCAGGTGAATATTGAGCACAAAGGCGAGAAAGAAGATCACAATGGTCTGAATGCCTGAAAGCGGTGTAAGCCCGGCGACCATTCCCAGTGTGATGGCAAGAGTTACCTGCCAAGGTGTCTGCGCCGAGTTCAGCGCTTTAAAAAGCTTGAGGATAAACTGCATGATCTTCTCCGTGATTATCAATAGACTTATTGTAAACCTAGAGTTTACAATAAGTCTCTGGCATTCAAAAATTAATAGAAGATTTTAACACACTTTGATACTGACTGGCACAAAATAATGCGGGATTGTACGCTTTAGTGCTATCATAACGACTAAAGGGCACCTCTAAAGTCAACGACATCAGAGAAAGAGAGTTTACTTGAAAACTATTGCATTTATTTTGTTTGCACTTCTTGTTTTAAGTGGCTGCAGTGCCAAAAACATATTGACTCCTGAAGCAGAAAAGGTACGTCTTTATGATTCGCTTCCGGCAGATATGCGGTGTGAATACAAGGATGAAATCATTGGCAGCGAAGCCAATATGTGGACATTTTTGTTTATGTCCAACAATGATATGACTGCAGGGGCTCGAGCCAGCCTTAGGAACCAGGCTGTAGAATTAGGCGGGAACAGCGTAGAGATACAAAGTGCCGATTTCATGTACACCAGCTCGACCGTATTTGTAGGTCACGTCTATGATTGCCGTCCAAAATAGACGAAGTAACGCCGCTAAAAATGCCACTGCAGGTAGACAGAGTTATAATTACTGCCTCCTTTTATCCTCCCGAAGTGCGATGCTGTTTCAAAAATAGCTGACCGGTGATGGATGCTGTACCCCAGCCAGAACTTATCAAGGTTCTCTCCAAAGATGTCACCCAGATGCATGTCCAGGGAAAAATCCAGATAGTTCAGCAGCTTGCTTGGCCTGTACTCTTTTTGCTCAAGTTCCGTTCGTTCAATATAAGTGATCTCGTTTACATAAGAGAGGCCTTCTGCAAACCCGAAACGAAACCGGACCGGCAGTTTAAACGTATAGTAAGCTTTAATAGCCAGAACATACTCTTGTGTTGAGCTTTGCACTTCGGATGAGTGGTGCCAGACAAAACCCGGTGTCAAGTAGATATCGAAAGGAAGACCGAACAGCTCATCGGTTAAAGGGTGGCCATAAAAAAGAGAGGTCAGTTGATTGTTATAGGGGTCTTTTTCGGTATCGCCGGTGATGATCGCATTGAGATTTGAAGGTGTCGCCCAGCCATGGGCAATACGAAGATAGGGAGAGATACCCAGCTTTCTCTTCTTCTTGGTCTTATCGTTAAAAAACCCGAAGCCCAGCGACACCTCATCTTCTCTCTTGTCACCGACGACTTTTGCATTTCTGGCATTGGCATCAAGCCATCGGCTCTGTGCAGCGCCCACCAGATAGAGGTTGGAGGTGACATGATATTTGACCTTTATGCCTGCTGCTGCATCAAGACCCGCCCCGATAGACTCCTGTTCAAGTGCATAATAGTGCGCATTAAAGTCAGCACCTTTATACCGCAGCGTGGCATAAGGTTTTGTCTCCCATGAGCCTTTTTCGAACATTAAAGAGTAAGTGAGGTTTGCATGCCGATAATTGTCTGCATCCCGCATGAACTCCACATCAACATTCTGGTTTCCATCTACTTTATAGCGGGCCTGCAGACCAAAGTCAGCGGTATCGCCCTGAATGAGATTCTGATACTCCTTGGGCATATCCACGAAACGCATTCTTGTCAATGCGCTGAAGCGCCATCTGTCTGTTTCATGGAGTTTTACGCCGGCTTCCAACCCGTTGACAAAAAAGTTTCTGTCTTCATAGAACAGAAGCGGGATGAAACTGCTGACACTTTTATCTTGTGTGGCATACGGTATTGTTGCGGTTCGCACGACAACAGCGATCCCCCACTCCTTCTCTTCATGCAGCTCTTTGGAAAGGAGCAAAGTGGATGAAAACAACAAGAAGGCAAGCACTAAAATACGAAAAAACATACCACTACCTTTGATAGTATCAGTTTAGCAATCAGTTAGAGGGTATTTCCTTAAA
>JAYEMF010000105.1:0-10955 GCA_034717975.1 Campylobacterota bacterium | reverse complement strand
CAACTTTCCTGATACATCTCTCAATGGCAAAGTAGTTGCACGCCTGCAGGAACTCTCCGAAGCAGTCAAACAGTTTTACCACTCAAAGCGGCATGATGACGAAGCGGATGATCCATCAGGAAAAGAGTGATATTTAAGAATATTGGGCCAGTTATCATCCTCTACATTATATTTCATTTGATGTATAATATATAAAAAGGATAGATTTATGTTTAAAAAGAACCACTTCTTATTTTTATTTTCAGCCATAATCTTTTCAATCTGCTTTTCCGGATGTTTAAATTCAGACAGTAGTACAGAAGGTGTCAGTATCTCAAAAATCGAAATAACGCCTGCAAAGAAGTCGATTGCATTTAAAACAACGCAACAGTACTATGCCACACTAATCTATCTTGACAACTCCACTAAAGACGTAACTGAAGAGGTACAATGGAGTTCGCAAAACAGTGAGATTGCCGCTATTGACAAGCATGGTTTTGCTACCTCGTTTATACCCGGCACCACCGATATCACGGCTACCCTTGACGGGATAGACAGCCCGGCATCCACCTTGACCGTTACCGCGGCGACCCTTGTCTCAATACAAGTAGACCCTACCGACCCATCGACGGCATTGGGCGTGGATGTCCAGTTCACCGCAACCGGAACCTACTCCGATACGACGACACAGGACATCACGACCTCTGTCACCTGGAGCTCCGCAACAGAGGCAACAGCCACCATCAGCAATGCCGGCGGTTCCGAAGGTTTTGCAACGACGGTCGATGTCGGCACCACCGATATTACCGCCTCACTTGACGGGATAGACAGCCCGGCATCCACCTTGACCGTTACCGCGGCGACCCTTGAATCTATCGCTGTAACTCCGACCGACCCATCGACGGCATTGGGCGTGGATGTCCAGTTCACCGCAACCGGAACCTACTCCGATACGACGACACAGGACATCACGACCTCTGTCACCTGGAGCTCCGCAACAGAGGCAACAGCCACCATCAGCAATGCCGGCGGTTCCGAAGGTTTTGCAACGACGGTCGATGTCGGCACCACCGATATTACCGCCTCACTTGACGGGATAGACAGCCCGGCATCCACCTTGACCGTTACCCCTTAAAAGACTAAACAACGAGGGAATGGGCAAAGCCCTCCCTTCTCATCATTTACCTTTATTTCCCAAGCAGTTAGCGTAACTATACAGGTATGTAAGTGGATATCAATGGAAACAGGTATTTATGTGAGAAGTGTGAATTGCAGGAAGATATACAATACTAAACGGGAGAAGGTCTCACCTATGGTGTAAACCTGTAAACTAGTGCGAAGAACAGCTCATTGTAATTATCTGAGTTAACTTCTCCAATCCCTGAAATATCATAACTTTGCAGCATTTTGTGTCTTAATTCAATATTGAGTTCAATATCATCCAAAATCTTATACGATGAGCCTAACATGAACTGGGATGTAAGAGTCAAAGCACTATCTTCAACATCGATGTTGGCGCTCTCATATAAAACAGAAGAAAACCCTAAACCAAAGCCAATATAAGGACTGAATTTCTCATTCATGACGGGATGATACAGGGCATTAACCATCAGGGAATGGATATCTTGATAACCACTGATATCAACACTTCTACTTTCATCCAATAGTTCTACACTCTTCATATCGGCAGTACTATAAGTGTACTCTCCCTCTATACTCATAATTTCGAGATCGTACCCAACTGCTATCTGGGCCCCTACTCCCTTGTTAAAGGTATAATTTCTTGTTTTATAATCTGTCCCTTCAACTATTTTATCACCAGCATAACTAACCCCTATTTTTCCATAATAGTCAGAATCTGCACATAGTGAAGAGCTTATGAGTAAATATGTAGTTACAGCAGTTATGATTGTATTCTTGAACATGCCTATAACCTTTTTATAAATTATACTGAAAAATGTTTATTTTTTATAAAACTCTCATTCTCAATAAATAGCGTACAAAAATGAGTGCTTAGATACTATCTGTAAACACCCCATTCACGCCCCAGGCAAAGAGCTCTTTTTGACGTAACGGGTCATTGACCGTGTATACATTGACAACAAAACCCGCATTACGTAAACGCTTTACCGTTTCACGCTCAGTGATAGCATCATCAAGATGACAGGCATCGACATTGAGTAAACCGAGGTAATCGACCAGACCTTCTCTTTTCGTCTCCTGTAGAGCAGCGGTAGGGATCTGGGGTGCTATCTTTTTGCTTAACTGCAGATAGTGATGATGAAACGATGAAAGCAGCACTGACGACTCGGCATGGTACTTTCTGATAGAGTCAAATATTTTTTGCACGGTATCTTCATCGTTGTAAAGCTGTGACATATCCTTGATCTCGACATTCAAATACTCTCTCTCCTGAACAGCGAATGCCAATGCACTGTCAAGGGTAAGTATCGGTTCAAAATCACCATTGAACCAACTTCCGAAATCAAGCGTTTTCAACTCCGCCAACGTGAAGTCGGCAACTCGCCAAGGCTTACGGTTTGGAAATTGTTTTTGAACACTACTGGTACGTTCAAGCGTCTCGTCATGAACAATGACAGCTATTCCATCTCTGCTCAACTGCACGTCGATCTCGATAAAGTCACACTTTCCGACACTTGATTGCAGTGCCGCCAATGTATTCTCAGGTTGATGGGAACGATCACCGCGATGGGCTGCAATAAGGCTGGGCTTTGCAAACAGTTCTATAAAGTTCATATCTCATTCTATCCTAACCTTTACATAGGTATGATACCTATATGAATGAAAAACGATCCATCTATGCCTGGGCCATGTACGACTGGGCCAATTCCGCCTATGCTACGACCGTTATGGCAGGATTTTTCCCGCTCTTCTTCAAATCCTATTTCAGTGCCGAGGCCGATGTCACCATGAGTACGGCACAGCTTGGGTTTGCCAATGCCGTCTCCAGCCTGGTCATCGTACTCATCGCCCCGCTGCTTGGTGCCATTGCCGATGTCGGCAGTGTAAAGAAACGGTTTCTCTTTATCTTTGCCTATCTGGGTATTCTTATGAGTGCAGCACTGGCTTTTGTCGGTGAAGGTGAGTGGGAGATGGCGATTTTCGTCTATGTCCTGGGCAATATCGGTTTCATGGGCTCCAATACCTTTTATGATGCCCTGCTCCCCTCCGTAGCAAAGGAGAGACAGTTTGACCGTGTCTCCGGACTGGGCTTTGCCCTGGGCTACCTTGGCGGCGGTATTCTTTTTGCCCTCAATGTTGCCATGGTACAGTTTCCGGCATTTTTCTCTCTGGCAGATGAAGCCGAGGCTGTCAAAGTCGCTTTCATTACCGTGGCACTCTGGTGGGCGCTCTTCTCCCTGCCGCTTCTGCTTTTCGTCGAGGAGAAGAAAAACGAAGAGAAAAAAGGGAGTATCCAAACGGCACTGCTCGGTTATAAACGGCTGATCGGCACACTGAAAAAGATACGTTCGCTCAAAGGGCTGCTGCTTTTCCTTGTCGCCTATTGGCTCTATATTGACGGGGTCGACACCATTATCCGTATGGCGGTCGATTACGGTATGGCGATCGGTTTTGACCCTAAAAGCCTTATCGTTGCCCTGCTGATCGTCCAGTTTGTCGGATTTCCGGCAACACTCTTTTTTGCCTTCCTCGCACAACGGTGGGATACCAAAAAAGCGATCTATCTCGCTATCGGCATCTACCTCTTCATTACACTCTGGGCAACTGTCATGGATCAGGTTTACGAGTTTTACCTGCTTGCGATCCTTATAGCCCTCGTACAAGGCGGTATCCAGGCACTGAGCCGTTCCTACTATGCCAGGATGATCCCGAAAGAGTATGCCGCAGAATTTTTCGGTTTTTACAATGTTCTGGGAAAATTTGCCGCGATTCTTGGGCCCGCACTGGTGGGAATTGTTGCGGTGATGACAGAGAGCTCCCGTGCAGGGATCGCATCGGTAGCCATCTTCTTCATTTTAGGGGGAGTGCTGTTGATGCTGGTCGATGAAAAAAAGGTGGCTGAAGAGGTGCGTTCAGCACTAACGTAACGGCGTTGTACGCATTGATTTCTCTATGGCGGATTTCACCTGATCATTGATCGCTTCGTAAGTCAGCCCATCCGGATAGACCGGAGACAAATACTTCACACGTACCTTGGCCGGTCTGGGAAAGCGTATTCCGGCTCTCATCGCCTCGAACGTGCCATCGAGCACTACCGGGACAATAGGGACGTTCAGCTCTTTTGCAAGAATGGCATAATAGCGTTTGAAAGGGAGCAGTTTGCCATCGCGTGAGCGGGCATTTTCGGGAAAAATAACCAGGTTCTGAGACTCTATAAGCGGCAGTGCCGTTCGTTGAAGCGATGCTTTGAGGTTTTTGTCGATATCGATCAGAAGCATTTGGGAATGTTTGGCGACGGGCCCAAGCCGCTGGGTTCCAAACTCCCCTTCATAGGCCAGAAAGAAGCTCTTTTTTAAAACAGACGACGGCAACGTGGCGAGAACGACAAAACCGTCAAGCATACTGTAATGTGTCGGTGCGATGATAAAAGGGGCATCTGGCAGGTTCTCTCTTCCGGTGACTTTCAGACGAAAATAGAGTTTGAAAAACGGCCATAAAACGATCTTCCATGCCATCATGACCCAGGGTGAATAGATAAGTTTTTCTTTGCCCTTCTCTTGTAAAATATCGCTCCACTTCACCGCTACGACATCAGTTTTTTTCCTATGCTCTTTGACCCAGCGATAAAGATCTTCCATGATCATCAGAGTGGAAAACTGTTTTTCATCCAGATGAAGCCCGTAGCTTTTTTCGACAAACATAAAGAGCATCACATATTCAAGTGAATCGAGCCCAAGGTCAAGCTCCAGATGCGACGACGGGAAAACCGGATGGATACTCACACTGCTTAGGTATCTTTTCAGCTCCCGATACACTTCATCGTCAGGTTCGTTTTCAACAGCTTCTGCTTTTGCCTCTTGCACGATCTCGTAACCATCGAGTCTGATACCTTCAATGGGATCGAGATTGTAAAGTTCGACGGCATACCATTTAAGCTCCTCTTCTATATTGATGATCTGCCGCTTTTTCAACGCTTCGAAATCGGGATAGATAGAAGCGATCACTTTCCCCTCAAGTTCTTTGACATCAACCTCTTTGACACAGCTTGATATCGTTAACAGACGATTTTCGATCTCTTTTAAGTGCGCCATCTCTGCTTACTCTTTTGGACTCCCTTTAAAAAATTTACTCAACTCTGTCGGAAAAGGAAAGATCAGCGTATTGGTCTTGTCACTGGAGATATCACTCATAGTCTGAAGATAGCGCAACTGTATTCCCAGATCGTTTTGACTCAGTTTATGGGCCGCTTCAAGCAGATTTTCACTCGCCTCAAGCTCCCCTTTGGCATTGATCACTTTGGCACGGCGTTCACGCTCGGCTTCCGCCTGCTTCGCAATGGCGCGTACCATACTCTCATCGAGATCGATATGCTTGATCTCCACATTCGATATCTTGATCCCCCATGCATCGGTCTGTTTATCGAGGATCTCCTGAATATCGAAATTCAGCCGTTCGCGTTCAGCCAGCATCTCATCGAGTTCATGCCCGCCAAGTACTGAACGCAGCGTCGTCTGTGCAAGCTCACTGGTGGCTGTATAAAAATCTTCCACCTGAATGATCGCTTTTTCCGGGTCAAGCACACGGAAATAGACTACGGCATTGACATGAACCGATACATTGTCGTGTGAGATAACATCCTGCGTAGGTACATCGAGCACGATGGTACGAAGGTCGACACGCACCATCTGCTGGATGAAAGGGATCAGGATAATGAGCCCCGGCCCTTTGACACCGGTAAAACGTCCAAGCGTGAAGATCACACCACGTTCATATTCACGTAAAATACGGATTGCCATCGCCAACAAGGCGATCACAAAGGCAGCTATATAGATTCCTGTCATAGGCAGATCGAAAAACATTGTTTACTCCTCAACTGGTTTAACTTTTAAGATAAGACCCAGGCGTTCTACAACCTGAACTTTCTGGCCGACTGTCAACTTGCTCTCACTCGCTGCACTCCATGTTTCGCCATGGCAGAGAACACGGTAGCCCTGCTCGCTTACTTCAAGCACTTCAGCGGCAGCACCGACCATCTCCTCGGCACCACTCACCACTTTGGCCGATCGGGAACGTAAAAAGAGCCGCATCACCAAAATGAAAAAGGCGAGGCTGACCAGGCTGAAAGCGATGATCAGCGGGAGAGATACACTACTGCCGAGGGTATCGGCATCAAAGAGCAGCAGCGAACCAAAGGCAAAAGCGATAACCCCTCCAATCCCCAAAATACCAAATCCGCTTATAAAGACTTCTGCGACCATAAAGGAGATGCCCAGAATGATCAGCAGCAGTCCCGCATAATTAAAAGGGATCATGTTCAATGCATAAAGTGCGATCACCCCGGAGATCATCCCAATGACGCCGGGGAATAGCGCGCCCGGATTCATCAACTCGAAAAAGATACCGTATATGGCGATGAGCAGAAGCATATAGGCAATATTGGGGTTGGTGATGATGGCTAGAAAACGGGTTTTCCAATCCGCTTCAAAATACTCTATCACTGCGCCTTCGGTGGTGAGTGTGATGCTCTTGCCGGAGACGACGACACTTCTGCCCTCAAGTTTGCTCAGCAGCTCTTTAGTATCGTCGGCCATCAGATCGATGACACCAAAGCGCAGAGCATCTTCGGCAGAGATGCTTTTGGCCTCTTTTACAGCGCCCAGAGCCCAGGAGACATTTCGATCATTCAGTTCGGCCAGACTTTTGATGTAAGCCATGGCGTCATTGATCGCTTTTTTCTCGAGCGTAGAGATGGTACTAGCATTTGAGTCAGCCACCTTCGGTGTAGGCATCATGTTGATCGGAGTGGCGGCACCAAGATTTGTTCCCGGTGCCATGGCTGCCACATGGGAAGCGTAGAGAAGATAGGTTCCGGCGCTGGCAGCACGGGCACCTTTTGGAGAGACATAGATGATGACGGGAAGCGGAGAGTTCGTGATCTCCTGGATCATCTCCCGCATAGAGGTAGAGAGACCTCCGGGCGTATCGAGTTCGATCAGTATCATCTGGGCATTTTGCCGCGCTGCAACAGCCACTCCCTCTTTGAGATAACTGCTGCTGGCAGGACCGATGGTACCTTTTATCTCTAATTTTACAATCGTAGAAGCAGTGGCGAGAAGCGGTAAAAGTGTCAGTAGTAACAAAAAGAGTAAGCGTTTCATCTTGCACACCTGTAGTCTGGTATTAAAGATAACTATAACTCATAATAACCTAGATGTAAATGGAAAGTCAAGTTAAATTTCCCTGATCTGCTGCTCTTCATTTTGCATTAAGCCGCAAAAGTGGCTAAGATATTTCTATGGATGAGTTTGCTTATTTCGATCACGACGCAGATATCGGTATTGTCGGCAAAGGGTCGACATTGGAATATGCCTTTGAGTCGGCTGCGAAAGCGATGTTCGCCATCATGGCCGAAGAGCTGAGCGAACCGCTGAAGATCGAGGTAAGCTTTACGTTTGAAGAGGAGGATACGGAGTTCGCCCTGATACGCTGGCTCAACTACCTTCTCGCCCATGCCCAGAGCCGCTCTATCATCCTGGGACGGTTCGAACTCCGGCGTGAAGGGGCGCTCTGGCACACGAAGGCGTGGGGAGTACCATGGAGCCAGGAGATCGTGCGCGGCGTCGAGGTCAAAGGCGCAACATTGACGATGCTCTCAGTCGAAGAGAGAGACGGCCATTGGGAAGCGCGCTGTATTGTAGATGTCTAAAAGGATCGGCGATGAATATTCAGCAACTGGAACAGATCAACAGCTATAGCTGGCGACTGCCCCATTCCATTCACGAGAAGCGCTCGGAGGTGCTGCTCTATGGCTCCGAGACGCTGCTGCGGACGATGGACGATAAGGTACTCGAACAGATCCGCAACGTCGCGATGCTGCCGGGTCTGGTCGGTCCGGCGATGGCGATGCCCGACGCACACTGGGGCTACGGCTTTCCCATCGGCGGCGTTGCCGCTTTCGACGCGGAAGAGGGAGGCATTATCTCTGCCGGAGGGGTTGGATTTGACATCTCCTGCGGTATCCGCTGCCTCCGCACGGACCTTAAACTGCATGAGATCGCCGACAACCTTGAGAGCCTTGCCGACCTTCTTTACGCCCGGATACCCGCAGGTCTCGGTACAACCGGTCATCTGCGCTTGAGTCTTCCGGAACTCGATGAAATGCTTCGGAAAGGGGCAAAGTGGGCTGTCAAGCAGGGGTACGGCCTTCAGGACGATCTTGCGTTTATCGAAGAGGGTGGCTACATGGAGAACGCGGAGACCGACTTCGTCTCCGATCTGGCCAAGAAGCGGCAGCTCGGTGAGATGGGGACGCTGGGTTCGGGGAACCACTACCTTGAGGTGCAGGTGGTGGAGAAGATCTACGACGCAGAAGCAGCCCGCGCTTTTGGCGTCAGTGAAGGGCAGATCCTCGTCTCCATCCACTGCGGCTCGCGCGGACTGGGGCACCAGATCGGCAGCGACTATATGATCACCCTCGCCAAAGAGGCGAGACGCCTGGGCATTACCCTCCCCGACCGCGAGCTCGCCTGTGCACCGATACTCTCAAATGCCGGACAGCGCTACATCGGCGCGATGCATGCGGGGATCAACTGTGCCCTGGCCAACCGCCAGATACTGACGCACCTGACACGGGAAGTATTTGAGATGCTCTTTAGCGGCAGCAGTGTCGATACCCTTTATGACGTCTCCCACAACACCTGCAAAGAGGAACGCCATATCGTAGATGGTAAAGAGCGCAGCTTATGGGTGCACCGAAAAGGGGCGACCCGGGCGTTCGGTCCGGGACATCGACAGCTCCCTTCCGCGTACCGAAGCGTAGGCCAGCCGGTAATCATCGGCGGCAGCATGGGAACAGGTTCGTACATCCTCGCGGGCAGCGACAGCTCCGAGGCACGCTCCTTCGCTTCTGCCAGCCACGGTGCCGGACGTGCCATGAGCCGCAATCAGGCAAAAAAACAGTGGCGGGGGACAGAAGTACTTCACCGCCTCGAAAATGAAGGTATCCACATTCGTTCGGATTCCATGCGCGGCATCGCCGAAGAGGCTCCCGAGGCCTATAAAGATGTCCACGAAGTCGCCAAGGTGACGGAGAAGGCAGGATTGGCCCGCCGCGTAGCGTTTTTGCGCCCAAAGGTCTGCATCAAAGGGTAATATCGCTCAAGAGATAGAAGAAGAGTCAAGCAGAAGAATTCGAGGAAAAGGTATAATTGAGCAAAGGTCTCTTATGAAATGCAACCGTTATCTGCAAGGCTTGGCGACAAGCCTGATACTCTTTTCTATCACCATGATGACCGGTTGCGCAAAACCTGTTAGCGCAATCTATCCACCGGACCCGGATCGGAGCGATAATAAAACAGTATACATCGTCAATACCTATGGAGGACATACCGGCATTGTATTGCCCAAAAAAGATGCAGATCCTTATATGCATGCCTTTGATGATTTTAAAAGTGCCCGCTATTTGGAGATAGGATGGGGTGATGCGGCCTATTATCCGGCAGATGAGACAACACTCTGGATGGGTATTAGAGCACTGTTCTGGCCTACCGATTCGGTTCTTCATGTGACTGCACTCCAGAGAGATCCCGTAGCCTATTTTTCCAACAGTGAAGTCATTGAGTTGGAACTCTCAAAAACAGGCTTTATCAGGCTGATCAACTTCATCGATAACAGTTTTGCTCTGGACGAGAAGAGAGAGATCATTAAACTTGGAAGCGGTCTCTATGGTACAAGCAGATTCTATCGTGCAAAGGGGTCGTTTCATATGTTCAATAACTGCAATACCTGGAGTGCAGATGCGATCCGTTCTTCAGGCTTTCCGATAAGCACATTTTATGCATTCACGGCAGGCAATCTAATGTATCAATTGAAGCTGGATGAGCGTTGACCTATTGAGGACAAAAAATACCTAAAATATTAAGGATTTTTGAGGCACCCTTAATGCTCAAACATTTTCACCAACATATCTGAAATGTCTTTTGACTTATTTTTCTCAACTTCACCAATTTTTTTAACTAATCTGCTCTTATCAACTGTTCTAATCTGGTCAAGCAGTACAAGTCCATTTTTATTTTCAAACTTTATTTTTGGTCTAAAAACAAAGTCAAATCCTTTACTTGTCATGGGGGCTACGATAACAGTTTTTAAAACATTCATCTCATTTGGAGATATCACAATACAAGGTCTTGTTTTTTGAATTTCAGAACCAATAGTCGGGTTTAATTTAACTAAGTAAATTTCATATCTTTTGATATCTACTACCATTGATAATCTTCCAGATCACTGTCATTTAAAAAATCATCCAACACCGCTTCATCTTCTAAATTCTTATTTTTAGACAAAACTTTTTTGATATTTTCTTTCCAACTATCTCTACCGCTGTTGTTAACAGGTTTAATTAACAAACCATTCTCCAGAATTTCAAATTCCAAGTTTGTATTTTCAAGGTGAGCTTGTTGAATTAATGGTTTTGGTATTCTTACACCTTGTGAGTTGCCTATTTTTGTGAGCATTGTCATTATATACTCCTTCGCATATTAAGTAATTATAATGTAATTACAATACGATGTCAAATTTAACTATTACGATAGCGTTTGACTTTACAAATATGAAACTAGCCTGCGGGTTATCTATTTTGGAATAATAAGTGTACCTTTTAATATTTTTATACTGCCATTAAATTTTAAAAAAAGTGACGTAATGAAAAAGTAATAGAGATTTGATTTGATCTGTCTCAACTTGTTATAATGTAAAAAAAAATAAAGCAAGGGTACGAAATTGGTTTTATTTAGAGTACTGTTATTAGTAGGCTTAATTGTTAGTATTTCTTTTTC
>JAYEMF010000104.1:1676-11023 GCA_034717975.1 Campylobacterota bacterium | reverse complement strand
TGTGGTTTGAAGACTAAAATATGCTTGCTCTCTTATTTTTGGCCTCAGTGAATCAAAAAGCCACTGTCATCTGCGTGTGAATCGTAAGTTATTGATAGTCTGGAAATTCTATTTCGTGATTTGGGTTGACAAATCGTTAAAACGGCATCTTGCCCATAATGACATCATTATGATTGACATAGCGGTCGCATCTGGAACCGCCTAGCTTTTGACAGGCTTTTTGCCACTGAGGGGTGTGCCCGTCACTATTTCGTTCATATACGCCTTGCTTAAACATCAGGGCATGGGCATATTCATGGGCGATAACATCGTCGACTATATACTCCAAACTCTCTTTCATCACTTTTTTATTTAGATATATCTTTATATCTCCGTTGTTATACGACGTAATTCCGTACTGTTTACCATCAATTTTGTCTGTAATAATAAGCGGGACTTTTAATGTGATGCCATAGTTTTTTTGCATCAGCTGCAATACTTCTTGCTCTTTGTCCGCTATTTGCTGCTTGTACTCATCCGGTATTGGCGTGGTATTGAATAGATGGCTGCTGTACCAATTGTTGGCAAGTATCGCTATGGAGATAAGTGTGATAGCGATAAAAACAGTCTCTAACCTCTTTTTAAACACACTCTGCTACCGCTTGGATTTTTGTTTGAAAATGGCTGTGAATTATAAAAAGACCAAACGACACCCCTTCACAGCAGATCACGCTTTAATATCCAGGTTTTGACCGATCCCGGTCAGTTCTGAAGCGCTTGATTTTTGAAGTTGTGCCGATTGAGTCTGAGCGCTCTCCAGCAGTTTTAGAACAGACTGTTCCTGCACTTCAGTCGCTTTTTTCACCGCATATAGCTGCGGTCCCATTCCAGGTTGTGAATTGATTGCATCCATTGAAACTCCTTTTTGTTCTCTAATGAAGCACTATAAAGTAGATCTGTATTCCAGCACCACAACTGCTGCCATCCACATCGCGCCCAATAAAAATGTACCAACCGTAATTAAAATATTGATATCGACCTGCATCACATCCTCCTTGACCTCTTTTTGAAGCTTCTTCCTTGAAACTTCTTCATATCCTATAGAACTAAATCGGCTGAAATCTATAATATTAAAAGTCTGTGAGGACAGGAGAGTAGATCTATCACTGTTTTATTCGCTGACGGCCCATTGATCGTTCTCTTTATGAATCTGTCCCTCTTTTTGCAGTTTTTTGAGGATTCTGGAAAAGGTCTCGGGAGAGAGGTTCAGGATGTTGGCGATTTCGTAGTGACGCATGGTTTCTAAAAGTTCCGGGGATTTTTTGATCATGTTCAGCACGCGCTCGGCAGCGTCCATGACCAGACCACGTTCAATGACTGCTTCGAGCAGACGTACCTTTTTGCTGAGTGAAAGGATCAGGAGTCTGGCAAGCTTTGGATCGCTGAGAAAGATCGCTTCAAATTGCTCATAGTTGATCAAGATGACTTCACTGTCCGCTTCAAAGGTTGCCGTAGCCGGATAGGGGATGCGATGCAGCAGAGCGACTTCAGCCACAAATGAGACCGGGGTAAAGTAATTAAGAACGATCTCTTTGTCGTTAGTGGCCGTTTTATAGAGCTTCAGTACACCCTTTGTCAATATGACCAGCTCTTTAGGCTCATCGCCCTGGAAGAAGAGAATCTCCCCCTTGTTGTAAGTGCGTCGTCTGGCAATAGTACTGAGTTTGGCAAAGGTGTCTTCGTCAAGTGACTCAAATAACGGTATTTCTCTCAATAAATTCATCGGCGGCTCGTTGATACAAATCAATGTAGAGTTGGTCATATTTATCTACAATTGCAGAAATTATAACTAAAGAGCACTTCTAAAGACCCTATGTAAATCATATAGTTTTTGGAAGAGTTCTAACTAAGGAATCAATATGGGACTTTTACCTGCTGAAGCAAAAAAGATCGAAGTAGCCGGAGCAACGGTTGACTTTTTTACCTACATTAAAGATGGGCTCTCTGTCTATCAGTTTGACACTTCTATGTGTGGACCACCGGACCCGATGGTCAATGCGATGGCCGGTCTGAGAATGATCGATGCATCAGATAAGAAACTGATCATGATCAATCACAAAGCACCGGGCGGCCTGTTTGGCAAGATCGGCGAAAACTTTGACTATATGGTCGAAGATCTGGCTGACGGCAATGTGAAAGTGGTCTTCAGCTACAAAACCGGAGAGAGTGAAAAAGCGGACCTGACTCAAACCAGCTGCGGCGGCTGAAAACGGCAAACAGATTGATATGACTGCCATTTCACAGGATTTTGCACCGCCATTTAAACTGATCGCTCCTTTTTTCGTTATCGGGGCGATCTTTTATCTTCTAAGCGCTGTTTTCAGCCTCTTTTTTGATGTGACTACACTGCATTTTCTTGATACCTCCGTATTGGGATGGGTACACCTCTTCCTTCTTGGTTTTGTCATGATGATCATCTTCGGTGCGATGGCACAGCTTGTCCCCGTTGTGCTCGAAGTCGGGCATTTCGGTGTCGAATTTTTCTATGTCATCTGGCCGCTGCTGCTGATAGGAACCGTACTGATGGCGGTTGGTTTTGCATGGGTTCCTGCACTGTTGCCTTATGGCGGAACGGTTGTTCTCATCTCCATGATGATCTTTGTGCTCGACATCTATCTGACGCAGAGAAAGGTAGAGAAACTCAACTTTGCGATGACCAGCGTCATCATTGCCAATATCTTCCTCTTTCTGGGAGTGATTGTCGGCATTGTACTGGCCCTTGGGTATGCCGGGCAGATCAGCGTCGATATCACAGCGCTGCTCAAAGGGCATGTCTACCTGGTGATCGGCGGTTACATCATGGTAACGATCATGGGACTGAGCATGGTACTCCTGCCGATGTTCGGGCTCTCTCACCACTTCTCATGGCGACCGGTCGAGATCGCTCTTGGAATGATGAGTGCGGGAGTCGTTTCCGTGTTGATCGCGGCACTGTTCGGCAGTTCATTTTTTGAATACCTTGGCTATGGGTTAAGTATTGTATCGCTCTTTATCTACTTTTACCAGATCACGATTCTATACAATACAAGAGTTAGAAAAGAGCACGATATCTACGCCATCTCGCTCTACTTCTCTTATGGGGCGATGGTCGTATCGTTACTGCTTGGCATACTTTACCTCTTTAACGGCAGTGAAGCCGCACTGCTTAGCAGCGGATGGATCATGTTTACCGGTTTTTTCGGTTTTTTGATTACGGGGCATCTATATAAGATCGTCCCGTTTCTGATCTGGTTCGAGCGCTTTTCACCGCTGGTCGGAAAAGAGAAGGTGCCGATGCTGGCCGACATGATCCCGAACAAAAGTGCCAATGCACAGTTTATCTTTACGGCTATCGGTGTCACTGTCGCAGCCATAGGGCTGCTTTTCGGGAGCAATACACTCTTTAAAGCCGGCGTGAGTTTTCTCATTGTCGGTGCCATCTTTTTGGTACAGAGTTTAAATTATATGATGCGGTTCAAGTAATGATGATTGGGTTTAAAAATTAGTATTGCTTTCTCAATGGTTTGACAAGATTAGCCCAAGAGAAGCAAGGCTTCGAGAGCCTGCTGCTGAGGCAATCTTAGCGATAGCGTAGTCAAGCGGACTTTGTTCGTTTGACGTATTAAATTATATTGGAGTAACAAGTAATGATTACAAAAGAAGAAATTTTTCAGGCGGTATCAACCGTAATGGATCCGGAAGTCGGGTTCAATCTTGTTGAGATGGGGCTGATCTACGATGCCGAGGCTAACGAAGCCGGCAATGCGATCGTCACGATGACCCTCTCTACCCGTGCCTGTCCGCTGCACCAGATGATCGTCCAGTGGGTTAAAGAGGCGGTCGAGAAGATCGATGAGATCAATGAGTGTGAAGTCAACCTCGTATGGGAGCCGGCATGGAACATTACCATGGCCGATGATAACGTCAAAAAAGCTCTGGGCGGATGATTACTGCCATCAAGTTAAGCTTTTTTGGCAGCTGTTTGAGACGAAATACACAGAGCGCAAACAGCGCGGAGGCCTGCTGCCGAAGCAATCTTAGCGGTAGCGTAGGCAAAGGGGCTTCGCTCCTTTGGCGTCTTAACTCAATGGTACTGGGCGGATGATAGACAAAACCTCTCTTCCCCTCGTTGCTGTCGACGAAATGAATGCTATCCATTTTGAAGAAGTCGACCTGCTCAACACCCTTACGGCCCTGATGGAAAAGAAAGCCGATGATGAACAGATCGGCCAGAAGCTTTACGAGCTGATGGAACATATGCAAGTCCACTTTTCTCATGAAGAGAAACTTATGCAATCACACCGCTATCCGATGTACCGATTACATAAAGGTGAACACGATAAAGTGCTGAATGAGATACGCTATGTTGAACTTGAGTGGCGTTCACGCAGAGACAGAGACGATCTTCAGAACTATCTGAAAGAGAATATCCCCATGTGGCTCGATCAGCATATCAAGGCGATGGACAGCGTACTGGCAGATTTTCTCCGACAAAACGGCTTTGGGAGCTGAGTATGAATACCTTTTCACCGCTTAAACTGATTTTTCTACTGATTATTGCAATGATCTCATTTTCCGGCTGTGAGCAGAAAGAGAAGAGCACACCAGAAGTCAGCTGTGCCCCTGACTTGAAGGTTGTTACCGAAAAGAGCAGCAAAGAGGAGCTGACAGAGATAAAACGTCAGCTGAGCCAGGCGGGAACCGTACAGTGCTGTGAAGAGTATATTGTCAGGGTCATCCTGGAAGGTTCAGATATTTTAAAGATGCCCGCAGGCCGTATGGCGGAAGGGTATGCCCATAAGGGTGATGCCGAAAAGATAGCGGCTTATGTCATTACCCTCTCCAATCGCAAGCCGACACACCCTGAGTATGTAGGAGAGGGAAACCTCTACTATGATGGTAACTGTGCCGGTTGCCACGGCACAGATGGTAAAGGACTTGGCGGATCACATCCCGACCTGACCCTGAACCCGTTCAAAGGGGCCGTATTACGTAAAAAAGCACTTCTTCAAAAACTTAAAAAGCTGGAGCAGGCTGTTGCCGACAAAGCAAACTAATGAACAATAATTTTTCCACCACTCCAACAAAACAGGGCTATTTTTTCTCCCAGCCGCATCAATCCTTCTTTCTTTTTGGTGTTCTCTGGGCGATCATCGTCATGCTGCAGTTTGCTCTCTCCTACAAAGGTATATTGGTCCTCACCGTATCGCCAATCGCCTTTCATGCTTACAGCCTGATCTTTATCGTCTTTACACAATTTTTTACCGGGTTTATCTTTACGACCTTTCCCCGTTTTTGTCAAAGTCCCGTCATTGAACGCGCTGTGTACACCCGGATTTTCTTCATTCTCCAGACCGGGGCTTTGCTCTTTGTCGTCGGGGCGATCTTTGATGCCACGGTGGCGACAAGCGGCATGCTCCTGCTTTTCATTGCTAACGGCCTCATCATCCATCAGTTGCAGAAGATCTACAATGCAGGGGCGATGACGCAAAACAGCAGTGACCCATTTTGGATCTTGACCGGGTTTTACTTTGGGATGGTTTCGCACCTTTTATGGCTGATCGATGCGGTAAGCAACATTGGGCTTACTCCGCTGGCGACACAGTTCGGTTTTCTGCTCTACCTGATCTTTGTCGGCTTTGCAATCGCTCAGCGGATGGTCCCCTTCTTCAGCCACTCATTTGCCGAAAAAGATCAGCGATTTGTCCCTGTTGTCCTCTTCCTCTTCATCCTGAAATCTTTTCTGATCTCCATCGATCTGCTCTGGTTGGAGATCACTGTTGATCTGCTGCTCTCCCTCTACCTTTTCCGGGAGTTCAAAAACTGGCAGCTGCCGATATTCAGCTCTCCGGCCATTTTATGGGTACTCCATCTCGCTCTCTTCTGGCTGCCGACAGCATTCTTCCTGGGAGCACTAGGCAACATTGCCGTTGCCCTCGGTGCACCTTCAGCCTACTTTCTACAGATACACCTGCTGGCCATAGGTTTTCTGACAACCCTGCTTATCGGGTTTGGCACACGTGTAACACTTGGTCATTCAGGGCAACCCCCACATGCCGACAGGCTGGTAACCAACCTCTTCTGGTTCATTCAGGCTGTTGTCGTGATCCGGGGAATCTACTCCCTGCAGTTGATGGGTGATCTCTCACTGAACTGGTTCTTTGATCTCTCGTTCACGGCTTGGCTCATCCTTTTTATTGTCTGGGCATGGCGTTACGGTCCGGTGCTTTATCGAGGTAAAAAAATAGAATAGTGGTATTAACATTGCTATTTGTCATGGAATTATGATAAATTTCGCAGTTACGAAATAATATATCTATTATTAATATAGAAAAAGGTTTTCCAATGAGCAGTGCTTCATCTACATATAACGAGTCTCCGACTCCCATGAAGCCGCTATCAAGATCAACACATAGTGATCGCAGTTACCGCTATAACGAAGAGTCTGTCAAGGTCATTGTCGTCTTTGATGAAGGGAAAAGTCAGATAGCTATCGTTGAGAACAGCAAAGGTGAACAGTTTGATGTTCCGATGAGCGAGCTGCGCTCACTTTAATTTACTTTTTCAACTTTCGCACATGCCGTCACCCCGGACTTGATCCGGGGTCCACAGCTGCAAAGTCTTAAACATAAAAACCACTAGATTCCGGGTCAAGCCCGGAATGACAGCCGTTTTTCATGTGCGAAAGTTGAGTTTTACTTTTTTGTTGCTTTGGACATATAGAGCCAGAGCAGACCTACCGCACTGAAGAGTACAGCCGGAGCGATGTACGGTCTCTCAGAGATCACATGGTAGGCAGTGGTCAAAGCATCTCCGGCCAAATAGCTTCCATACCCGACCACCACCGTCCAAATCACTGCAGCAATGGCATTTAAAATATTAAACTTTGTAAAGTCGTAGCGTGTCAGACCGATCGCGATCGGAATGAGAGTCTTGATCCCGTAAACAAACTTCTGGAAGATGATGACCCATGAGCCATATTTTTTCATCAGCAAGTGCGATAACGCAAGTTTTCGCTTGTGTTTATGCATATAGCCCATAATATCTCGTTTATGGTAGCGACCCATGTAAAAAAGGAGTGAATCCCCGATAGCGTTGGCCACGAAAGCGATCGCCATACTGGTAGCCAGATCCATCTTCCCGGCATACGAGAGGACGCCCGCTGCCATCAAAGCGACAAAACCGCCGCCAAGCGAGTAGAGAAAAACTACGATGTATCCATAGGTGGCCAGGTTACTGAACATATCTTCCATAATATTCCTAATCGTTATTAAAGTTGTTTAATCTTCATGATCTCGTCACGCAGTCGTGCCGCCTCTTCAAACTCCAGCTGTTTTGCCGCTTCGCGCATTTTTAGATTGAGCTCTTTGAGCAGTTTTTTACGCTCGGCTGCGGGCATCTTCTCCGCCTTCTTACTGCGGTTGTAAAGTTCACCCGCGTCTTCGAGTTTAAGGTTCTCATCGAGCCTGCGTTTGACCGTTTGCGGGATGATGCCATGTTCTTTGTTAAATGCCTCTTGCTTCTCGCGTCTTGCATTCGTCGTATCGATGGAGCGCTGCATTGAACCCGTCATCTTCTGGGCATAAAGGATGACCCGCCCCTCACTGTTACGTGCTGCACGGCCGATGGTCTGAGTCAGGGCCGTCTCCGAACGTAAGAAGCCCTCCTTATCGGCATCGAGGATGGCTACCAGGCTTACTTCAGGCAGATCAAGACCCTCACGAAGCAGGTTGATCCCCACCAGTACGTCAAACTCACCCATGCGCAGACCGCGAATGATCTGGTTACGTTCGATCGCATCGATATCGGAGTGCATGTACTGGATACGTATTCCGAGATCTGCCATATACTTGGTAAGTGCCTCTGCCATCTTTTTGGTCAACACTGTCACAAGTACCCGGTCACCTTTGGCAACGGTGTGTTTGATCTCATCATGCAGGTCTTCGACCTGATTGTCCGAAGGCTTGATCGTGATCTCCGGGTCAAGCAACCCTGTCGGACGGATGATCTGCTCTGCTTTGACAGCGGATAGCTCCAGTTCATACTCCGCCGGTGTCGCCGAGACGAAGAGGTAACGCGGTGCCTTGTCGATAAACTCGTCACTCTTCAACGGCCGGTTATCCAGGGCACTTGGCAACCTGAATCCATAATCGACCAGCACCTCTTTACGGCTGCGATCTCCGGCGTACATCCCACGAAACTGCGGCAGGGAGACATGCGACTCATCAACGATGATCATATAGTCGTCATGATGGACATCAAAGTAATCCAGAAGCGTATAGGGAGCCTCGCCCGGCTTTTTATCGGTCAGATGGCGCGAATAATTCTCGATCCCTTTACACATCCCCGTCGTCTCCATCATCTCCAGATCAAATTCGGTGCGCTGTTTAAGCCGCTGGGCTTCGACGATCTTTCCATTGGCGAGCAGGTTGTCAAGACGCTCGCCAAGTTCATCTTCAATCGTCTTCACCGCACGGGCAAGTTTCTCTTTTCCGACGGTAAATTGTGAAGTAGCGTAGATGGTCACTTTCTCTTTATCTTCAAGCCGTTTATTGTCGACGACTTCAAAGGTATAGATGGCATCAACCTCATCACCGAAAAACTCGATGCGTACCGCCTCGCCTTCCATGTAAGGAGGAAAAACATCGATGACATCGCCGCTGACACGGATGTGTCCGCTGTCAAAATAGGTGTCGTTTCTGGTGTAGCCCATCTCGACGAGACGAAGCAGCAGTTTTTTCTGAGAGATCTCATCCCCGATCTCGACGATCTGCACCATCTTCTCATACTCTTCAGGATCCCCCAGACCATAGTTGGCCGATACCGAAGCGATGACAATGACATCATCATAACTGAGCAGGTTGGCTGTGGCTGAGAGACGCAGACGTTCCAGCTCCTCATTGATCGAGCTGTCTTTTTCAATGAAAAGATCCTGACGGGGTATATACGCTTCAGGCTGGTAATAGTCGTAATAAGAGATAAAGTATTCGACATGGTTGTTCGGAAAGAAGGCTTTAAACTCGCTGTAGAGCTGGGCAGCAAGGGTTTTATTGTGCGTCATGATGATCGTTGGCATCTTGGTCTTTTCGATTACCTTCGCCATCGTAAAGGTCTTGCCAGAGCCTGTAACACCTTCCAAAGCCTGGTATCGATTGCCCTTTAAAACACTCTCGGAAAGCATTTCAATGGCTTGCGGCTGATCGCCTGCGGCAGAATATTCGGTATGTACTTTAAACTCTGCCAATAGTGCCCTTTGTTTTAATTGTGGAATTATAGCTGATTTGCTGTTTTTTATGGAGTTTTGTGGAAGATGGCTCATGGTAATTCAA
>JAYEMF010000104.1:0-1576 GCA_034717975.1 Campylobacterota bacterium | reverse complement strand
TACCATGGAAGATGGCTGTCTATTGGCTGCCGAGAGTTTGGAGGTGCCCTATATTAATCTCGGTTTTCTTGAATTAGATTTTCTCTCTTTTATTGTATGCTTTCAAAATCAATATAACGCCAATAACACCCGCTATAAATGAAGCAAAGAAAATACCCAACTTGACAGCAGCGATCATGCTTTGGTCTAAAAAAGCAAGTTGTGTAATAAAGATAGACATTGTAAAACCAATCCCACCCAGGAAACCGACTGCGATAACTTCATTCCAATCTAAATCATCCGGTTTTCTTACAATATTTAACTTTTGAGCTAAATAGGTAAATCCGACAATACCAATAGGTTTACCAACAATAAGTCCAAGCACTACACCTACGACTATCATCAAGTTTTGCGATACTGCCGAAAAGTCAAGTATCACGCCTGCATTTGAAAATGCAAACAGCGGCATAATGAAAAATGCCGACAGACCATGAAGTTGATGTTCCAGCTTTACTAACGGGTTTTGTACTTTGTCATAGCCGTAAGCTATATCTTCAAGTGCATCGATCTGATGATGGTTTAGAATGGGGATAGTGTCTATATGCTTCTCGAACTCATCCACGGACTCTTTTGTGCTCTGTATAAACTCCTGCTCATCAACTTTGGAACTGATAGGTATCGCAAAAGCCAAAAGTACGCCCGCGATTGTTGCATGGACGCCGACAGAGTGGATGAAAATCCATAATGCTATCCCTAAAAGCAGATAAGGCAGAAGCATCGTTACTTTTTTAAGATTCAGTATCCAGATAAGAGCATAGACTAAACCGGCATGTAAAAAATACTCGGCATGGATTTCACTGGTATAAACCGTTGCTACGACAATGACAGCACCCAGGTCATCAACAACAGCAAGTGCTACTAAAAAGAGTTTTAAAGCAGGATTTACTTTTTTACCCAAAAGCATCAAAATTCCCAGCGCAAAGGCTATATCTGTAGCCATTGGTATTCCAAAACCTTTAGGGTCGTCAAGATTAAAAGAGATATAAACCAAAGCAGGGATTATCATACCGCCAATAGCAGCGACAATCGGAAAACTTGCTTTTCTTACCGATGACAATTCGCCTATTAGAAGTTCTCTTTTTATCTCCAGCCCGACCATCAGGAAAAATAGAGCCATCAAGCCATCGTTTATCCAGTGCATCAGATCCATAGAGATGGTATGCCCGCCTATTGTTACACCTAAAGCCATCTGCCACAGTTCAAAATAACTTTGGCTCAAGGCTGAATTGGCAACCATTACTGCGGCTATCGTAGCTACAAAAAGTAAAACCCCACTAAACGATTCATCTTTTATGAACCTTTCTATGGTGTGTAGGTGCTGTGTCATATTATTTCCTCTTTCTTGTTTTAGAAACTTTTTTTATACACTTTATATTTTTTCTATGATTTTAAAAGATACATCATGTATTTTAGGGCACCTCTAAAAACCCTGGATATCATCAGCGTTACATACATTTTCGTGATGTGCGAAGCCTGCTCTTGAGTGCAAGGCAGGTTCTTGTCAGCGTAGCAGGGCTACGGTGGCAAGGTTCTAACG
>JAYEMF010000103.1:0-36509 GCA_034717975.1 Campylobacterota bacterium | reverse complement strand
CCATTGGCTGTTGCCATAAATAAAGAGCTTACCGGGACCGGTATTTTTCCATTAAAATCACCTACGATCACCCCTCTGCCTCGATCGGCTTTACAGTCAGCAGCAGCATCAACAAGCCGTGCAAAAGCAGAATTGTTCTCATTTGCAAAACTCTTGTAGTTATCAAACGCCTCAAAATGGGCAGAGGCAATATTTTCCTCAATTATCAGCAAAGGGAGCTGCGACTGTTTTTTTACAGCAAAGCTTCCTTTGTCGGCAATACATCTAAACCAGCCATTGTAGATGGCAACGCCTTTTTCCGGATAGTTCTTAAAGATATTCATGTATGCCTGAGCGCTTTCATTGTTTGGCAGTTCGGAGGCCAGAGCACCTACTGATTGCTTCCCTATGATCCCGACACCTCCGATGCCCTGGCAGGATCGATCCATTGCGCCGATTGTGGACAGAGGCATATCTTCACTTCCATAGTAGAGAGCGGAAGCACTGCCCTCTTCCGCAATTATAAGAAGATCAGGTGAGGCATTAAGCTGTTGCTTTAAAGTTGTCGCCTCTTCCGCATAAAGAAAAGAGGACGAAACAAGAAGTGCAGCAGTAATTAGTGAACGCATTTTATCTCCTTACCATTTCGCTTTTATTTACGCCCCGGATAAGATCGCAGTTGGTTGTCATGCGATAACTCCCTGATCGTTGCAGTTTCAATGGAGCCACATTCGCCGTAAACTCATTCTTAATATTCTCTGTATCTACGCACCACATCTTTCCCTCTTTTTGCACTATGTACCCTTTCTTGCTATTAGGATCTGCGAACTCCATTAAGAAGTTGGCTGCTTTAAGCGCTTTTCCGTTCGTAGTGGGGACCTGCACAAAAAAGTCGCCCCCTTTTGCTTGACAGAAACCGTCCATCATGGCAATGACATTTGGAGCGAACTTATAGTTCTCGATCTCGCTGATATCCGCCTCTTTAAATTCGTTTTTAAAACCCAAGACCGCATAGCCCTGCTCTTGAGCTTTGTCGTGGTGGATAGTGAAGTATTTAGGGTTACTCATCAAGTTGCTGCTCTTAATATCGACCCGAAACCCATCGACCTCCGATAGACATTCAAACCATCCCAAATATGACTTCATGCCTCTTCTTCCCTGTTCGGCATAGCTATCTTTTAGAACAGTGTCCAGGAACGCGCTTGATATTCCAGCAGGAGTATTATTATTTAAAAAATCTCCCGCTTTTTTTCCATAAATAGTCACTCCACCCTGCTTTTTACAATATCCATCAAAAGCCTTAAGGCTATTAGTAGCTTGGGCATAAAAAATGGATTCGTCGTTCACTGACGATTTCATAAGAATGGTAGTTTTTTTGTCTGTTTCTGCAAGAATCGCCATCTTCTTTTCCGCAGCAATAACATCTTTCAGGTTTTGCGGGTTTTCGATTCTAGACGGATCTTTCGCCGCCATCGCATTCGCTCCACACCCACTAAATGTCAATGCCGTCGTAGCGATTGTCACTATAATAATGGTTGATTTTAATTTCACAATCCGTCCTTTTTTATTTTATCTTACTGCATCCCATAGTTTTGGGAATCGCCTCTAATTGAGCCGGCAAGGTCACTGCCGACTGAGAGGTTCTCGATATTAAGACTGACATTAAACAATGAACCGCGCTTGCGCGAAAGGCTGACGGGCACAAAGCCTACCTCGTCGTCCGGATTGGCAACCTCTACGCTCTCTTTGATCTCGCGCTTAATCTGCGTTAGGTATGACACGCGATCAACAAGTTTCCCTACGCTTTCGGTAGCAATATAGACTCTGCCTTCCGCAAGTTCTTTGAGCTCGTCCATTGGAATATCGCGCCCCTTGCTGACAAACTTGAGAAAGTTATTGTATACGGGCTCTAATAGCTGGTTTTTAAGATACAGCTCGTTATCCGGTGTTAAATTCTTCCATCCACTGATAGGTGATTTAAACTTCCCGATAGTAATCTCGTTTTGTTTAATACCCAGCTTATCTGCCGCGTCCTTGTAGACCAGATTTGTCAAAATGACACCGATAGAGCCAACAATCGCGTTCTCGTTGGCAATGATGCCTGACAATTTGTCGTTCGGATCATGCTTGATGGCAGAAGCAATGTAATATGCTCCGCTGGCGGCCACACTCTCGATATACATGGTTACTTTTATCTCTTTTTGAAGATCGACGAGATAGTTTGCAAGCTCCGATGATCCCTGCGGGGAACCGCCGCCGCTCGCCACGACAATCATTAAGTGGGGGAACTCCTCTTTTTTTCCCCTAACCTCTTCAAGGCGCTCAATAATAGTGTTAATATAGGGGTTGGTAATCGGCTTATCAAGCATAAGAACCGCCACGTTTTTATCATATTTTGCTTTGATTGCCGGAGTCAACATTCCCATTTCAGCCAAAACAATATAACCTATAGCCACTTGGAAGATAAGCAATAGGCCGACACCCACAAGGATAAACTGCTGCTTTATCTCTTTTAGTTCAAGCAGCCCTTTTTCTGTTCCGGTTATGCGAAACAAGCTTTTTATTCGTTCTTTTAGTCCCATTATCTAGTTTCCTTTTCTGATTTCTAGCTCTTGATGAATCTCATCGCGAGTCGGCATTAAAGCGTGTACACTACAACCAAGCGCATAAGCACAGGAGTACAAAACGTCCATTCTCGGCAGATTGTTCAAATTGAGCACACTGGATAAATAGTTTCGGCTCTTCTCGATACTAAGCGAAAGGGCGACCAGCGTCTTGATTGTAGATTTTTGCCTACTCATCTGCTCTTTCATTTTACTCTTAATTAATTCATTTATTAAGGCGGTTGTCTCCGTTTTTTTGTGATTCACGACATATCCCTTTTCATATTTATTGTTGTATTATCACTTTTATTAGACAATGATTATCATTAACATTAATTCTGTGATTTATGTTTTGTCAAGCTTCAAATCCAGACATATCAAGATCATTGCACTATTCCCTCCGTTTTCGAGGTAATGCTCTCTTTGGTATCGTCATAAAAACTGCTTGTCGTATCGGTCTCTCCCCCTGGATAGCTTAACGACTCTTCAAATTCACTCAAATCCAGTTGACTAAAGTCTATCTTTTCAAACTCTTCTGGCTTAAACCCTCGACACTGCGGACTTTCCGGACTGCCCCAGGCGATATTAAGCTGAGGCCTTGCCTGTTCCTGCATAATCCTCCCCAAAACAGAGTTGAAACAGCAATATGTCTGAGTCTTCTGAATACATATCGTCGTGAGTACAAGATCAAGCTCCTTTGAGCAATATTCCCCCACGTAATGGCAAAGATCATTACGGTTCTTAACGGCCAGTATCTTTTCATCTTCTTTACACGTAACAAGATTGAGAAATACCTTATCTTCATCGCAGCATCCCCCGCCTGTCAATCCAAAGAAGGCATCTTCCGAGCGACAGCGGTAGTCTTTTCCGTTGAATATATAAATTTGCCCGGCACAGCCATTCTCGTCGATTACCGCATCATTTGTTTTGTCTGACGAACCGACAACCGATCCGCTATAGGTTATTCCGGATGCGTCCGTACAAGACCACGGGGAACAGTAGTTGAGATAGTCCAATGTAGGCACCGTCATACAATCAAATTGATCACCGTGAGGACACGCAACATCGCCCAAATAGCACATGTCGGTAATAAGGTGGTCTACTGTATTGTTGTACGGCTTCGGCAAAGCATCGGGAGCAGGGATATATGTACCTTGCTCACACAGTGGAATTGCCTCGCATTTACTCACAGGATACGGCGAGTATGAATATCCTTCAGGGCAGGTGTCCTCATTAACTGTATCAGGGATGATACATCGTGAAGTATTTACATCTAATGTGCCGACTCCACAATCTACCTCTTCCTCATTAAAGGCAGGTTCAGTAGGCAATACACACTGGTCTACGGCGTCATCAAGCGTGCCTCCATCGAGGCACGAAGCAGAGTTATAGCAAGTATCTCCGTCCTGATACGGTGCGGTCACGGAACAAGATGGCGAAACCTGACGCAGACAATCGGAGCCCGTATATATATCCCCGCTGTTACACATTGTAGATGTATTCTCAACTGGTCCAGTAAAAATAACATCAAAAGATGTTCCAGGTTCTGCATCTGGGAATCCTGATACCACTGCAACAGGGAAAGTTGCGTAAGCCTTGACAACACACCCGCTATCAAACCAAAATACCGTGTCCTGGATCTGATTACTGATTAATGTGTCTATTCCAACGATGCTCGTTCCGTCTGGGGCCGGAATAGATTCAAAGACGGTTCCTTGAATCGTAAGAGAACAGTCAGCACTCGCGGGAAATCTTTCTTCACAAAAGCCGGTCACAGAGTTATATAAAGTTCCTGTTGGGCAAACCACAGGAGCTTCGCATCTATTGCGTGTTGTATCATAGGTTGTTCCGACTGGGCACACAGGTTCGTCAATACACAGATCGTCCTGCCAAAAGACATAGTTATCATTCGGGCACATATCCGGCACAGCGCGCACCACGTCCTGATAGCACAAATCCGACAGCTCATCAAACGTGTATTCCGCAGGACATGCTATTGAGCCGTCCAGTTGACACATATTTCGATCCGTCTCAAGAACACCGTCAGAAGTACAGTTAGCATCTATGTATTTCGGATCGCACATTTCCATATCTGCATCGCATACGGACCCCGTAGTTGATGGTGTGCATTCAAATATCTCTTCCTCTTGGCCGACGTCATCACCATTATAATCCGCAATACAAAATACATCAGGCACAACGATCTCTTCTGTCGATTCCTCTCCGTGACAAGCCGGTGCTGTGTCAAACTCAATAATAGATGAGGTTCTAAATATAGACTGGTAACTATTGGCATGATTGCCATAGTCCCCCCACTTCCCACTTGTCCCTAAAAGCACCCAATACTCGCCCAATGGGGTAACCAGCGGATCACCGTTTTCATCAAAGTCTTCAGGAAGTACAAGATTATTTGGTTCGTAATCTTCCCAATTCTTATATAGAACAGCATCTCCCTTAACAGTTCTGAAGCGTGAGTCATCAGGGATACAAGTTGATGCCCCCGTTGTACAAAAATTTTCTATTTTATTTGGGTCATAAATTCCAAGCCAATCCTCTCTCCATCCCTGCGCTACAAACCAGTTGTTCTCTTCAGTGTCATTTGGAATTGCCAGATATCCACCTAAAGACATTGCGTAGTTGTTGGCCTCATCCCATGTATAATCTTTGGTGACATGGGTGTAATAATGGTCTCCATATAATAATACGGGGTATGCGCAAGTAGACCAAAGAGAGGTGACAAATAGTAAGATTATTAACAATATACGTTTCATTCTCATCCCCTAATCAGTACTACAGATCATATCTTTGGTGGCTTCATGTGCGGCTTCCATTCGAACAACAACTTCAGGGAAATTACTGATCGGTCCACACGAATGTTTGATAGCCTCCCCTGCGTTTACAGGGCAGGATCCATCAACACACTCTCTTGTCTCAACTCTGACCATTTCCCTGGCACTAGCATAGTCAGATGCATTGGTTTTATCAGAGAAAACAGTAGCCGAAATGCCTTGCCATTCAACCTGACAGAACAGCACTGTATCACCACCACCACCGTAAGCCACTGAACTTTGAGCAGTTGTGATTGTGTTTCCATTTTCATCGACATATTGGTCTGTATAGCTGAACGCCTGCATATCACCTATCTGTGTGCTGCTGGTTGAAGAATATATCGACGCCTGACGATCATCCATTCGCGCTTCATCTTCCGCTGAAATATACTCGCTGGTATAGCTGCTCGTCAAAAAACTTGAAGTCTTGTCTATCTGGCTCGTCTCATTGGAGTAAGCTGAGTCCTGGAGAACAGAATAAGCTGAGTTTGGATCCAATAGAGCGTCCTGTCTTGCGAGCTCACCTTTATTCTCAAGTGAACCGGTATATGTTGTGGGCGTTACTCCTGTGTTGCACGCACTGTTGTCCTGTCCGTAATACATCACTGAGGTGCCGTCATTTTGCACATTAGATACAACAAAGTCCGGACTCCCGCTAAATACCTTCTGAAAGATTCCTTCCGACATGATATTCAGCATTCCATACTTTTGTAGTGCCGCAGCAGATCCGCACGCTTCATTTGTACACTGGCAAGTCGAAAGATCGTCACGCATTGCCCTTTGCAGAATTACTACAGAGCCATCGAACTGCCATTCGTAAAAATCGCAGTCACTCCATGTCCCTGGGGTGCAAGAAACAATACCGTCAACGCACAGGCCGCTTGCGCTCACCGAAGAAATAGATCCTCCTGACTCATTCTGAAAACTGATTGTTTGAGTATCATACGCACCGTCAAGGTCAGTATCAAGCCTGCTGATAGGAACCATTTCGCTGCCGGCTTCCAATAGGTACTCAACCCTGAGATACTCCCCCTCTAGCGCCGCGGCACAAGTGATATTTACCCCATCAAACGTCTGTCCGCCATCGACAGTCTGCATTGAGGCATCACTTGTCATAGGCTTGTTGATGGTATCAGTAAAATCACTGCTGAAAAAAGTTCTTACAGAGTTGGCGGCATCTGTCCCGTCAATGCTGCTGCTTGTCATGTCAGCACCAAATAGCGATGAGATCACAATGGCTGTCGATAGAAGAAATTTCATTTTACAATCCGTTTGCAAAAGATCTTGAAATAGCTTGCCGGCGATAGTCTGTCTCAAATTTTTCAATTTGGGCCATCAGCTCCTTGTCGGTAGTTGTTACATAATGGTTGCGCTTTTGATACAATGCGGTATTTATTGCCCTGACTCTTTGCTCCACCAGCGCCTTATATTCATCAATAAAAAAACGCTTCTCTGCATCGAGCATTCCATTTAGATTGTTTTCGACATTAATTATGCCCTTCATGATCGCTGTATTGAAATAGCGAAGAAGTTGTTCCAGTTGAAAATAGGCGATTGAGAAATAGGCACTTTCAGTAAGAAACGATGATGTCTGGCTTCTTCTTAATGCTGAGACTTCAGCATTAATCGCTCTCCATACCGGAACGGAAATGGTATTTAGAAAACCTATTTCATTGGCGCTCAACGCCGTTCTTGTGATCACCTTGTCTTTTATGGATTCTATATTGGTAGACACGAGCCCTACAATACCGGCAGGCAGAATAAGCTCTATGCTCGCCACCTGGTCAACACTCTCCCAGTTCGGTATACCGGGTATGTCGCCAACCATAGTCTCCTGAACAACAACGCCGAGAAGCTCATCACTGTTTTCATTTTTCCCATTCATCATAAGATCAATAAAATTATTGATCTCGATAGAGGCTCCAATATTTACCAGTCCATCCTGCTTTCCTCCGGTGTTATACCCGTACAAGTCCCCGTAAATGCCTCGAATAAGCGGCTCCATCCAATCTTCCGACGCCAAGAAGCTGTCGTTAGATGCCATGATTTGCTTCAAGAGAGATCCATAGGCCATCTTGTCTCTCGTGATACTCCAGGTTCCTCCGAGGGCAGTGTTGACACCTCCTACAAAAGACTGGAATCCCCCAAGAGGATCGCTGAAATATCTCGAATGAGCATCATTATGATCGCTTGCCGTACCGCTGATCACTTCTTGCCCGATAGCTTTTCCCGCCATCGTGCCGAGGCTTTGAGCAATTCCGCATGAATCCATTGAGATGTTATTGATAGCATTGATGGCAGCTTCAAGTTCAGTCATAATAGTGTCGCATTCTTTACAAAGCGTAGAGAGAGCCATCTTAAATGCGAAGGCCGGTGCAGCCTGTGCAATCAGCTTTGCCTTCTCTATAAACATATCGGGGTCCATAAATGAAAATGAACCAAATGCGAGATCGATGCCATCACACCCCACCGACATGGACGGAGGAGTAATATGCACAGGGTTTGTAATACCGCCCCCGCCGCCCCATCGGATAGCCATATTCCCACCCGTATAGTTGCTTGCCGTTTGTGACTTGAAGTAGCCTGGGGAAACTGCTCTATAAGAGCCGTCTATATTTCCCTCAATAAACGATTGCATAGATGCATTGGATGTCGAGGTCAAAGCCATTGCCAATATCAGAGGGGAAGCTCTGTTTTTTAATATTGCCATACGCCTACCCCTGTAATCTGTTTCTTCTCAAGGAAACCCCAATAGCGAGAATCATACGAATGAGAGTGTATGCCTCTTGCAAAATATTGCCCCTCCGGAACAACACCGTTGAAATTGAAATATTGAGTGATCGCCTTGCCTTTTGAGTCATGCGTCAATGCCGTAGCAATCAAAAAGTCATTACAGTAATATTCAAGCCCTTTGGTTTCAAGCAAATCCCCCGGCACACATGCCAGCTGCTTGGCGAACATAGAGTCTTTCTTATACTTTTTGTATGGACTGTCGAAGCCGAGCGGGAACTCTACGATTGCTCGCTTAGTCAAGTCGGTATTATCCACCGTTTTATTGGTGACTAGAAAGGTAAATGGTAAAGAGGGGGTTAGATTGACATGGAAGTTAAAGTTTTGCTTGAATGCAAAAAGAGCACTCATCCAAAAGATGGTGCCCACTACCAAAAGAATGTAAAACCTTCTATTTGACAGTATCCGCTCATTAAACCGTTCGGCGATATCACTTTTTCGCAAGTGCTTTAGATAGCTCATTCGTCAAATCCTCCGTTTCTCCGCTCAGTATGGCTCGTCTATCGAGTATGATCAGATTATTTTGTTTCCCATAAGCGTTTATTGATGCATACACTTTGTCCATATAGGCTACAGATTCGTTATAGATCACTCCCATCTCCTCTGCATTTTCTGAATTTCTTAGCCGCGCCTTGAACGCCTTTTCCTTTGGAGCCAACACTGACTGAACATCAATGGCAACAATTGTTGGTTCTGGTTGTTTATAGAATTTGTCATAACCTACAATCAGCACTAGCGTCAGCATCATATTTATGGCAAGAGTCATTATCCATTCTCTCATGTTATGCTGCCTCCTTTTGTGCTTTGGATCTCTTCTTCTCGGCTGCCGCCTTATCGTTCTCTAATTGAACAAGAATCTCTATGGCATCCGCATCTCCAATACCGTACTCCTCTGCTATCTTTGAGATCTTCATTTTGTCGTCTTGGTTGGTGCTCGTAAGATAGTAAAAATACTTATCCATCACCAGCCTGAATGGCACTTTTGTCTCATCAGGCGTAATAACAAAAAGTTCGGAGAACTGCGGCTTAATGGTGCGAATGCTTCGCAGCACATCCTCGTCTAGGGGACTAAAACTAAACACTCCTGATTGGATCAGCATATTGATAGATGTGCCCGTCTGCTTCAAAAAGAACTTCCATGATGAGTTGTTTACAATGGTCGTTCCGGCACGGGAAAGGCCGCCATGCGCGGAATAAATATCATCGAATCCCTGTGTCGCGATAATAACGCTGGCTCCATGCTTACGCGCACGACGGTATGCCTGCTCAATGAAATCATCCATACGGGGATTTTTTCCCAAAAACTTATGCGCTTCGTCAAAGATCATCTGCATTTTCTTATCGTTGTCTCCATGGTAAAGCTTGTTGCCTACATGATAGAGCATGATCATGATCAATGGATCTCGAATTGCCTCTTCGTTTTCAACTTTGCCTAGTTCGGCTACAATAAATTCAGCCTGCATGTCTATCTCGTTTCTGCCGCACATGAAGCCTTCATAAATTCCTCCACGGCAATATGAGCCAAGCTGTGCTGCAAAGTCTAGTAGGCGCCGGTCGTCTTCTTGCATTAATCTGTCGCGAATATAGGTGACTTCGAGATCATCACGAAACTCTTCGAAAAGCTCCAGTATGACCTGCTGAAGTCGTGTTTTAATCAGCTTTTCGACTTCCTCTGATTTTCTAACTGACTTCGAAGCTCCGAGCATATATACAAAAGAGGATAGGTATTCAAGGTCATCACGCATCTGCTCCATCGATTTGATATCACTGAACGGGTTGATGCTCTTCGGATTTTTCGGATCTGGCTCGATATATTGTCCTCCAACTACCTCGCACTGTTTTTTATATGAATTTCCAATATCAACAATAAAAACAATGTCGTCACGGGCATAACTCTGGAAAGCAAGGATATTCAGAAACACAGACTTTCCTGATCCGGAAGTGGCAATGACATACCCGTTATAGTTGTTGTCAGACTCAAAAAGGTCGAGACCCGCGAGCTGTGCGCGTCTTGAAAAAAGCATCATATTTGGGTGTGTACCGGCATAATCAGCTTCAAGCGGAAGATACTGAGTGAGCTGTTCACCAAAAAGTTTATAAAACTTACGAGTCGTATCATAATATTCATCATTGATTCCTAACGGCATTGACGCGATAAGCGCCAGCTGATGGACACCATCGATCGGAGTGAGCTTGATTGAAGATTTGTCACCCCCCTTGTTCCAATAAGACATAATACTTTCCGCATTAAAGTTCATCTCTTCTTGCGTATCACCACTCACGCAAACATTCATATCCATAACAAAAAGCTCTTCGTTATTGTTTATGCGGTCAAGAATGCTTCCCGACTCATCTTTACGCTTATGGAACTCACGAACCACATCTGGCCAGGGCTGCCCGTTAATGATTCCGTGATTACGTTTCACCTCCTCAGTGTCTTTTTTTGGAAGGCGTTTAATATTTAATGTCAACAGAAAGCTGTCATTAAACTGGTTTGTATCCATGACATTTGAAACATAGTCGCCGAGGCGCATACCAAAGTCAAACAAGTGGGCATGACTAGAAAGCTTACTTGGACTCAACACCTTCCAGTAGCGCTTATCGGCTATAACACAATCGTCCCGGAACTCAACCACCGTATCGCTTTCAATAATCTGTCGATTAATCTCTCGCGCTTCTTCATATTCAGGAATATCAAAACTAGGCGTTGTGTCGCCGTTTTCATCTTTTTTAAAGTGGTTTCCGTTCCAAATCTCCCACAGCATGGGCTTAAGGTCGTATGGGGAAACCGCCCGGGGATGAAAGTTGTTTGATCCAAGCAAGTCACTCATCATCGCCTTCGTGTTGCGAAGATCCTCAAAATCCTCGCTTTTTAGGACAAAATAGAGATGATATTTTCGCAGCTTCGCCACCATTTGTTTTCCGACTGATTCGTAATGTTTCTGTCGGTAAAATCCTGCCATATTCTTAATAGCAGTCTTTAGCACGTGGCCGTGCGCGTCGTCATGCTCAGCCCTGCGACAATGATCATGCTCCCATGCAGAGATAAGGTCTTCACTGTTCCTTGAGCCAAACATGATGATCTGCAAGTGAACAGTTCTTGGAAGCTTTTCCAACATCTCCTGGATGGTTACGGCGGTAGACGATCCCATAGAGATTCGGGGGACGCACTCAAATATCGCGCCGTATTGATTGTCCAGCCCTTCGTAAATATTGGTTGTTTCATCAAATGTCGCATAAGGAAGATACTCGCTAAGGTGATTACGCTCAAAAAGCTTTCGCCAAGCATTAGCATTAATGGAGAGTGTTTTGGGCTTGAGTAGACTATCTAGCATTATTTATATCCTTCCTCTTTAGTGAACACAAACCCTCCTCTGTGCTGATTCTCCGCACTGGAATCAAGATCCCATTTTCCGTCTTTAATTTTGAAAAATATGTGGTCATAGTTATGGTAGATGCCGTGGTCATCGTCATAAGGCATAAAAAGACCGCTTGCGAACAAGTCAGGAGTGCGTGGTGGCAATCCCTGGGCAATCTCTCGTCGATCAGAGTCTTGCGTTAGCGCCGCTTTTTTTTCTGCCTTGATATTCTCTTGATCATATTTGTTCAGGAATGCTTCGAGTTCAGCTTTAGAGCTTGTCGCATCAAGCTTTTTTTCTATCGGCTTTGGCGCTTCGTGTGAAGAACACCCGCTCAACAACAATAGCGCTAATAGCCCCGCAGTGAAATGGCTTTTTTTCATCATGTACCCCTTAGTTCTTCGTCAATTCGGTGCCATCCCTCAGTATGACAACAGCTCTTTCGTCTTCACCTTCTGCTCCGTATAGTGGTTCTCCAAATCGCTCCATATGTTTCTCATAAACGCTCCTGGAGTGCAATTTCTTTGAAATATAGTAGTTTTCACTTACCGAGGTGCAAGTCCCGAGGCCAATATGGCTATTGCAGGAGAAGTTCTCTTCATAGGGCATCATTGCACAGCCGCCAAACAATAAAAGTGCTGCGGCACTACTTAACGTAATTAGAAAGTTTTTCAAGATTGGCTCCTTCTATAAACTCTACAGCTTTCCCGCTTTTATCAAAAACCATAAAATTAGGTGTTCCTTTGATGCGGTTTGATATTGCAAACGCTTCCATCCTCTTTGCTTGCTCTTTCGCTTCGGGCGAACTAATATCTTTGATTGTTTTGCCATCCACATAGCTCTCAATCGCCAGTCTTGGTTCTTTCGAAGAGAGGATTGTTTCAATCATCTTAGGAGCCATTCTGTGGTTTTTCATTGCGACAAAATAGACATACTCGATACTGGCTTTTTTCGTTCTCAAAAACTTCTCTGCTTTAATACAGTAAGGGCATTGAGGATCAGTAAACATTACGATTGTATAGTCCTCGTTTCCGCCATTAAATCCAACAGAAAGAGATACCTCTTTCACTGCGTTAAGAGAGACGTCTTCAAGTTTCTTTTTTGTAAGCTCACCCTTCCATGATGAACGCGGACTGGTCGTTAGGTTTTTACCCCCGGCTGTATAGATTTCCCCGAAAAAGATCAACTCGGTAAACGGATTAACATAGAGCAGCTGACCGTTCGGGAGATAGGTTTCATAAAAGCCGGAGATCGGGGACTTTCTCACCTTCTCAATAGTCGTAGATTTGAGGATGTTTTGCACCAGGGCCTTTTCATGCTCAGTCACATTTGCGAAGAGTGCTGTCGCCGTAAGCGTCAGGGAGATTGCTATTCTTTTCATTATTGTAATGCCTTCTTTGTTTTATCAAGTCGTTTTCTATCTACCGCTTTCTCTACGTTTGTCCGATTTCTCACCTTTCTCTCACGCACCTTCTTCTTCTCGTCATCAAATCGTTTGCCGTCTCGCATCCCGCTCTCAAGCGTATCCATGACCTTAAACTCAGTAACAATAACATCGGCTTCAATATTTGCCGAAATCTCAATGACGGGCGTCAGCTCATCGGCGATATCCATATAAAAGTCTGAAAGACGCTCTGCCGCCTCCGAAGCTCCATTAAAAAATCCCATTTGGGCGATATCGGTAGTAGAGAGGTTTGATGGGCCTGTTGTTGTTCCAAGCGCAGAAGAAGTAACAACCTGGTTCTGCATGTTAAAACCTTCAGCGGCACCCTTCATAAAGCCAGCCACGGCGGTTCTCGCCAATAATGCGCCTTGTTTTGAAACAACGCGCCCGCGAATCCCGTTTTTTGCGTCTGCTCCGGCTACAAAACCTGTCAGTTCCCCGTCAATATGCAGACCATCGTGCGTAACACAGCTCAATGTTGTGGTTCGAATATAAACACGTTCGGCGCTCAAGTCGCCGTACCCTTCACCAAGTATAAAGCAGCTCTCTACGTCATAACGAAAATTATTAGGGAGAACCCCAAGATCAGTGACCTTCATCAGCAGAGGAACTGCCTGTTTCTTTGCTTTCGACAATGTAGGGGCATCGATTCCCGACAACAAAGAAACGTGCAAAATAGAACCGCTTGGCAAAATATTCTCAGCAGGTGTCCTATCAAGTCCGGCAGGAGTAGCCGACTGTTCATCTTTAATATCAATATCCGAGCCAAAAAAGTCGTTCATCGGGACATACTTCTTTACTTTTTCTCTTGGGAGTTGCGGGATACCGCCGTTGTTGCCATTTTTGCCCATTACGTCAAACACCGTTGCAGGCTGTTGCATATCTGTCGCATTAGTCTTGCCAGTAGCCGTGCGAGGCATGGGAGGGAAATTAGGCGAGCCGGCCATGTAGTTTTCGCCTGGGTTCTTCGGCTTATATCCGCCTCCGCTTTTAATATCTTTCATAAACGCCCTGAATTCTCTTACCTCTGTCTTAAAACTCCGGATCTCCTGCATATCATTTTTTAAGCTCTTCGATAGCTGCTGAACTGATTGAGCATCTTTTCTGGCACCGAATACTTCTTTTTTGACTTCGCCCATAAAGGCTGTCTTGACGGCATCTTGTTCCTCAACGATCGCAAACTCGCCAACTTGCTTTTGCGTATCGTTTTTGCCCTCAGTCAGCATGATCCCCAACATAAAGATGGCGGCCACAGCCATAAAGACGAACATCTTTGTTGTGTTCTGGCTACTTTTTGCCTCAGTAGGGTTTTTATCAAACATTGCTTTGAATTTATCAATCATTTTGCCCACCCCGCTCGACTATAACAAGCTCTGCGCTATCCAGTGGGCTTAGCATCTTAAGTTGTTTGTCGTAAAACACCGCCAGAAACAAAGGTTCACCTTTTGACAGAGCAATATAGTTGCGCTCATCAAGGCTAACCGGCTTGTCGCTCGCATTGAACAGTCTGTAATGTTGCGCTCGATATAGCGTTCCGCTTAAGGCACGCTTTTTAAAAACCTCAAGACTGCCGCTGCTATAACGCTCTGTACTTTTTTGCTCTTCATATCCGTAAGGAACATTGCCTGCGAGAGTCTCTTGTGCAATTTTCTTCAAAGAGGCTTTGTATGGATCCCTTGTTTCGTATTTGATTATCGCTTTTTTCTTAACTAACGTGTCGTTGATTCGGATAGTTTGAGGTGACATTTTCTTTGGAACAAAAATGATGGCGTAGGTACCGCTTTCGGTTACAAAAAAGACTTCCGCTCTTTTTGCTTTATAATAAACTACATCATCAGATGTTGGCATAGTGGTTGTCTTGCCTCCAACGGTTGTTGAGGTCTGCTCAACCATTGGGGCATATTTTAAAAACGCCTCATTGTCGTAAGTTTTAACCATCAGGCCTTTCTCTTTGGAATACTGTTTGGAAAGAATTTTTGAAGGAAAAACAACACGGTTCATACTGCTTCGAGAAACATTAATTTTAATACTTTCTCCGGGATCATTAATGACAACATCCGCCAAGAGAGTCGAGGCACCGACAATGAGTGATCCGAGCATGGCTACTATTTTGCGCATAGATTATTTTCCTCCTTTTAACTTGATTACCTTCAGTCCGTTCATCCAAAAACGTCCCTGATTGATTGCATAGTTGATTTCTATATTTACGTCCCGTCTATCAATTACTTTATCAGACACTAAGTCCTTCAAGATGCCTGTAATCACCATTCTCCCTGGGGTTTTTGCATCTATTTTTGAAAAATAAAATGTACGGGAAATTTGATTATCGACAAGGTAGCTCATCTGCCGACTCAGCATCTCTTCCACTTCTGCAAAAAACTCCGGCTCAACCAATGCCAAGACATTTTGACCGTTTGCGATCGCATTGTGAGGAGTGACGTCAAAAAGGTTGAAAATAATAAACTGTGACATCATTTCAAGATAAGATGTGGACACGGTATTTCCTGCCACCCAAAACTGCTTATTGACCACAACCGGCGGCATAAACACCGTGCGCTGGCCACTAATCCGATTAACTATTATCATCTGCTGCCACATGACGATAAGCACCAACAATAAGATCACGATCCTGGAAGTCCAGTTCTCTAAGATATATTTATCGATTTTGTACTTGTTAAATCTTTCAAACATAACTCAACCTCCGTGAAAGATTCGCATATGCGATGGGACGAGCTTTTTTGTTCCCCTGAGACCAAAAGAGTAAAACAGGTGAGCAAAAAACCCCTTCTGTCGAGTTCTTTTCTGTTTTGCATATACACTGGCAATATAAAAAGCCAAAAGAGCGAGGATGAACATTTTAAGTCCGGTTGTAAACATAAAACCTACTCCGAAGATACACGCCCAGACAATGATTACATCCATCTCCCAATAGATAAAAAATGGCAGCGATTCGATATATTTATTAATGAAGATATATTTTTCTTGGTGATCTTCCATGGTCCTGTTTCCTTTTCTGATTGATTTCTCATCTCAAAGCTCCAAAAAGCGCTGAGATGAGAAAGGGCGGCGGGGGCAAAGAATCCCGCCCTTGAAGATTGGACTGCTTTTAGATAGTCGCTGAGAAGATTGTAGCCATGATAGTGTCAGCATTAACGATCAGCAGAGATAGGCCAAGCATCAAGAAGAACTGTAATAGCTGTCCATCGAATGCACGCTGGACACCGACTGCGAAGAACATAAGGCCGAGGATTTTAGAAAGATAGCCATCCTGCACCCATCCCTGAATGACGGTCCACATACTAGAGAGTCCGAGGTTGTCATTTGTACCAGCCCAAAGAGAGGCGCCCATAAACATTGCAAACAGTGCAATACCAAAGTATTTTTTCATTTTTTATCCTAATTTGAAAGGTAAGGTTTTTGCCCCTTTCATATAGACTAATAAGGCGTTTTTCGCGTTTTGCGTAGAAAAATTAAAAAAAGGTGGGATTTTAGTCAATTTGTGCGGAATTTCTATTTTTTGGTGACAAGATGGCCGCAATCCAGAAAGGATTGATGGCTAATTTGGAATGTTTGCCCAAGGAAAGACGGTCGGTACTGGTTTCTTTGTGCCATCTAAGACAAGTCCAACACCAAAATGTTGCAATACTCTCATGTCGCCCTCTTTTAATCCAAGCATCGTTTTTGCCGCCTGCATGTCGTTTGGACCAAGCTGAAGAATCAGCTTGAAACTCGCATTTGTAAGCATTTCAGACGAAAAATGGCTTATTTTCTGAGAGGCCATCAGGATGCACATTCCGAACTTTAACGACTCCGCAACGATCCGATTTATTGGCTCTTCTTTGCTCTCTTTGGCAGCCCTTCCTTCAGGAATTATGAGCTTGGCTTCATCTATCACGAAAAACACATCAATACGGAATGAATCAACCCTGTTAGGCCACTCGCGATACACACCTCTGCTGCGCACGCTGGTAAAAGCCTTTTGTGCAAACAGATCTGTGAAGAGTTTTTGAAGTGGCAATGACAACAATGAGAGATCGATCCGGTTAACCCCTCGTTTGATTGGGGGCAGCTGTCCACTAAAAGCACCAGATTCAACGATCTTTTGCAAATGTGGCCTCAAAGACTTGAGAGCATTCAAGGCATTGCGCTCACTGTAAAACCCGATATCCACATTCAATGGCTTATCGTCCTCAATAATAATTTCTCCCCCGGCTTCTTCGCCATAAATTTTGTGGTCTAGGAAGTCGCTCATTAGAGTTTTTAGCCCGTTATACAAACTGTTGCGATCATCTTCAAGCTTACTGAGCTGGTCGGCAATTTTCCCAATTTTCCCCTGAGCTACCTTGTCCCCTTCCCCTTTTTTCTCAAGCAGATCTATTTTATCTTTTGCAACATCTATGTGTCCATCCAGTTTTCTTATCCTTTTTCCATCAGCTTTGATCTTTTTTAGCATATTGACCGACAAGGCCGTTTCAGCCGAATCGACTATCAATATAAGAAGCTCAAGCATATCCTCAGCAACAGGCAACTCATTATCCCAAGTCTCTTCCTTATCATCAAAGATGCCTTTGAGTGCATATGTGTCGGATATCAATTGTTCCATCACGGAACTCTGAACAGATCCCATGCCCCCGCCAAGAAAGTATCGCTCAATCATCCGTATGATATTCGCCCTTTGGACGTTCACTCCGCCTGAATTGTAATCTTTTGAAAACAATTCAAATAGATTGAGGCCATATTGTGACTTCCGGCCTTTTATAAGAATCGAGTTTTCTCCTGGAACACCCAGGTCCCCACTAAAATCAAGGACAAATCCGGTTTTCTGTACTGGCTCACTGTAGCCGGGGATATCTCTAGGCTTCCCCATATACTCGATAAATTTTTTTAGCGTAGTGGTTTTGCCTGTCTGGGATTTACCCAAAAGAAGTACATGGCTATTTGGCATCAAATCGGGGTTGTAAGAAACAGGCTCTTTTGATGGATTAGCATAATGCTTGCCTAGCAGCAAACTTTCCCCGCTGGTCATCTCCTCTATACTGATCGTCCTACCAGTGGCTGATGTCGCCTTCATTCCTGAAAAAAAATCACTTTTTGCTGTCAATATCGTCCTTTAATGTTTAATTCCACTCAAAGCCTCCGGCTTGCTTTGTGGGCTCGACCGCTCGTGGCACTTCAGCCATTATCTTGTTTTCATCAACAGGAGCGTCTATTGTATCGCGCCGCAATGGCACTTCCGGAGCAGAACTTTCAACACTCTTGAACATATCGTCCTTGACGAACTTTTTAATATGGAGGCTGTAGTTTTTATACTTCTTGTCGTATGCTATATCAACCTCAGCGCTAAAGGGATGGCCTTTTTTCCCTGTCATATTATTAATCAAAACATCGCCGTTTTCCATGATTATTTTGACAACATCTCCACAGTCCTTCTGCTGCATTTCTACCTTGAAGGCTTCAAAAAAACCATCCATTCTGTTTTTCCAAATTTCAAAGTCGCACTTAGGATTATTGCAGGCAAGCTTTACCTCCCCGTCATAGAGCTCACCTTTGCCACACACACTGCACGTACAAATTGTCTCCAGCGCATCAATATTTTCTTTGATATACAGAGATACTATCTTTGCCGACGCTAAAAAATTATTGTCAAGCATTTGCCCTTTTTGTTTCGCGATCTTTTTTGCAAGGCTTATTTGCCCTTCTGTTGGCCCATCCAGGTCATAGCCCATAGACCGCTTTAACTCTTCTACGGATTCATGAAATATGCCGATCAGTTCATTGTAGGGCATCTCCCCTTTCTCAACTTTCACAAGAAACTCTTCAAGCTTTTTAGCTGTCTCCAGATCAATAAGCCATGGCACGTGCAACTCATGCCATGCATATACTTTTCTTCCAAGATCTGTTGGCTTCAGCGTTTTATGCTTTTTACTATTACCGTCATTGAGCTCTTTGATATATTTTTTCTTCATGAGTGATTTTATGACTGTCGCCAAAGTGGATGGCTTCCCGATCCCTTTATTTTCCAGCGTGGTTATAAAGCGCCCTCTTCCGTATCGTTCAGGAGAACGCGAGGATAGTGACATAGTGGAAACATCGATATAGCCAACCTCTATACCCTCTTCGACGGGAGGCAAAATGACTTCTTTTTCGTGCCCTCGCTGATCCTTGTAGTTCGCTCTAATCTCGTGTCCTATGATTTCCCATCCATCAAATAGTTGCTGATTTGCCTGTCCAAGCAAAAGGTTTCCTCCCGCAGACACCTCTATTCGAGAGCGGTCATATTGTGCGTTTGGCATTTGAACGCACAAGAAAGAGTTATAGATAAAACGATAGATCTTTAAGAGACTCTCCCCATCTTCATGTTGCAATAGCTGCTCTTTGATGTTATCCGGCCAATACTCTTGCGAAAACTGTGTCGGCCTAATGGCTTCATGAGGGTGCTCTTCTTGTGACTCATCTTCACTTTTCCCCTGAGAATAGTCCCTTATGCCATAAAGTGTATATTCTTCGCCGAACAGCTGCTCCACAATCTGGATCGCTTCTTCACTTGCTTCTTTTGCTATGTGATGAGAATCGGTACGCATATAGGTGATCAATCCTGTCCGCTTGCCATAAAGCTCTAGTCCTTCAAAGAGCTTCTGAGCCAACCTCATCGTCCCCTCTTCTTCAATGCCAAAAAGATACCAAGCGCCCCTTTGCAGGCCCGAAGTCGTCAAGGGTTTTGGCGGTGACTTTTCACTATCCTTCTCGTCATACTCCTTGACTATGTGCGGTGAATTACGCACAGTGTGAAGAATCTCTGAAAGCTCAACGCTGTGTTCGCTTTGAAATTTTGCCTGCATCACAAGCCTAATATGCACCCCGTCAAATATGTAATCGGCATAGACTTTTTCGAAATCCATTTCAACATAAACATCAATCTTTCGTTCCGCTTCAACGATCAGCCTCAAGGCAGGGGCTATAACATTGCCGGTTCCCTCAGGAAGCTCCTTTTCCCTATTGCGCTTAAAGTCTTTGAGTAGGATTTGTGATATCGGAAATCCTACTTCTCGATATATCATTCGTCGGGCCTTTTGGGCATCAACGGAGTTTCCGTCTATCAAGCCCTCGGTCGTGTTTTGCAGCACCTCAAGAATATGATCTTTTGTTATCTGCCTAAAAACAATGCGATAGCACGGCTTTCCAAGCTTTCCGATTCCGGCCACATTGAATAGGTCTGAAGCAATCCGCTCCCCTTCGTAATCACCATCAGTAGCTATATAAATGGCCTCAAGGGCATTTTTCGCATCACCAACAAGCTCTCTGGCTAACTCTTTTTTTCCTTTTGTGTATACCCACTCTCCACGAAACTGGCCATTGGCATGCTCTATGCCGTGCCGATCATTCGGAAGATTCTGAATATGTCCCCTTGTGGCCTTGACCAGCCATCGTCCTGGGGCGTCACGCAAAAATCCTGCGATCGTGCTCGCTTTCGTCGGCGATTCCACGATCATTAAATTATCATATTGATATGACATCGATTAGCTCCTTTATATGGAAATTGTAAATCGCTGCCGTAACGGCAATAATCAGAATCCAGACTGCCCATCCGTTACCTTCGAAGGCTATGCGAAAGTCGGACGGAGAAGGAATGCTGCTAAACAGCAATAAGTACACGACAACATAGAGTGACACAATCGAAACCCACGACACCTCAAACCATGTAAGCCAGTTGGAATACACAATAAATGCGGGAACAATCAATAGTAAAGGAGCCATCCCGGCTGGAAAGTATGCAAGCTTGCTGCGAGGGATATAGGTCACACCGCCCAGCGTCCACCGACGCTCAATTAGCCCAAAATCCGTTTTCACATCCGCCATCCTTGGCACCAGGTCAATACTGGTTGCTCTGCTTAGCGTAGCCCACACCATCAGCAAATGGCTAATTTCGTGCAAAATGGTTCCAAAGAAAAAAATAACAGCGACCATGACTCCGTTTTCGCCTGCGACTACAAAGTTTCTGAGCTTTGTGTAGGCGGAAATAAAAAAGAGTCCAACAAAATTTGCGATGGCCATTTCAGAGTATTCCACGCATCACCCCGTAACCGTGAATCGCTATGAGCAGGATAGTCGAACATGTGGCAATCACTCGCTCAACAAAGCCTCCCACCCTGAAGCGCCAACCCTTCGGAAAAAGAGAAAACCTTTCACTGATCGGCCAATAGGCACCTTTTACATTTCCCGTCATTTCATCACCCATTATGTGCACCGTCATTCCCAAAAAAAATCCAACCGCATAAATGTTTTGCCAATAGAACCATGAGAGAATCAAGCCTATAATTGCGATAAAGTAATTATGCGTGATAGTCCTATGTCCAAGGCTCATATTAATAAGAAATGAAAAGAAGTATAAACGCCTTCCGGCGAAAGATTTAGGCTCATCAATGTCAATTATCAGGGCACCGAGCGCGGTGGATGCCAAGTAGATCAGCCCTGTGTCGTAGTTAAAGTTATATCCGATGACTATCGGAGCAGAAGCAACAAGAAGTGATGTAATCACATGGGTAACCGCCATCATAACAAGCCTCTTTTTTTTGTATTTGCATGAAATCACGCCTGGCGTTCGCCTACTCGCTTCGTCTCGCCTCATTTAGACTGTATAGCAAGCTATATAGTTTCGTCTTGTCAATATCGCCTTCAATGGGATTAGATAGCAATTTGGCATCAGCAGAAAGAATATATGTTGTGGGCAACTGTCCCTTAAAGGGAAGATTTGAAGGGATCTTTCCTCCCTGATCAACAACAGATACTGCAAGCTCAAAATTATTATCAAGCAGTGTCTCTATGTCCGGATCACTCAGGGTGCGATTCCAATAGCTGTAACAATGCGAGCATGTAGAAGACATAACGACAAAGACAATTGGCTTTCGCGAGAACACAGCTTTATCCGCACTGGCATAAATATCGCTATATGCCGGCTCCGCCCATAGTGACACGAACGACAAAGACAATCCGATTATGCTCTTTTTCATACCGCCTCCTTCTTGACCAGCATTATCTTCCCTCTAATGGTTTTCTCAAGCCTCGAAAACATCTTGGATATAGGGTGTGCAACGCCCTCCATAAATGCGGTTTCTACGGCAGGATAGAGCACAGAGGATATAAAAACTCCTATGCCCGTCCAGAGGATCAAGAACAGCGCAGGAAGTATGTATTCCGCACCGAGCAAAGCGATCTGCGGCGCTTCTGCAATGTGTCTAAATATTTCGGATTCAGTGATATTTTCAACAAATGCTCCATAAGTAGCTGCCATGCCGTATGATGCAGTCACTAAGCCAATAGCCACAATCCTAATACCCATATATTCTCTTATTTTATTGCTGCTCAATGGTTTTCCTTGTTTTAAAATAGCTATCGTTCATTGCCGATATCAGCGTCTTTAGCCCCTGGCGCTTTGCAGATCGGTTAATTGTTTTCAGCGCGTATTCGATTTCAACATCGCCATAATGCACCCAAAAATCTTCATCGTCATGCACCTTCTTGTTGCCCGTATATGCTTCAGCGATAGGGTCATAATTATCCACAAACAAAACAGCAGGCACGCGATCAATGTCGAAACGCTGTGTAATCTTTGGATTAATGGTGATGTTGTGGTTATACCTATTGCCCGGCTCTTTCTTGTCTCTTTTCTTATTTTTAATTAAAAGCTTGTCAAAATACTCAATGGTCGGCATAATAGCTTCCGGCCCACCCATAACGCCTCTAACAACAAACGCAACGTCGGTGTTAACGCTTTCAAGATCAGAAAAATACTGCCTTATTGTCTCATCCGGCATGGATGAAGAGATGACGACAAATAACCGTTGCTTTGCGCCAAGAAATTTATTCTTTGACAGGTACGGGCTATCTTCGTTTTTCATCTGATCGATGATGTTCTGCGTCTGGTCTTTATATTCTCCGAGATACTTCCCCCAATCAAGCTTTTCGTCATTAATGATATGATCCATATTTCGCCCGATAGTAGCTTTAAAAGCATCGGATTTCGCTTGCTCGCTAATGTCCTCTGCTACTGATACGGCATGTGTATTTTGGTTTGTCTGACCTAGCTTCTCAATATTATTATCAATGATATATTTAGAAATATTCAAATCCGTTGTTTGGATATCGTGCTGACTAAAGCTGTTGAGCATTTCGAGATGTGATGCATCCGTTCCTATTCGGTCACTTTTAAGATATCGCTCGCCAAAGGCTTCTTTTTTTTCTGTGATATCGTCTGCTCCGAAAAGCAGGGCTGACAAGAATAGGCTGACAATTATATATCGCAACATGGGCGCTCCTTAAAATGCACAACAGTTAAGTTTTTTAAATATAAGATAGACAAAGTTATCGCCCATATAAGGTGGGTTCTTTCCCATACCCCACATCAACCCTGTCTGCCCGATTGTCATTCCTACCGGATGAGGTACAGGCTTGATAATCTGGAGTCGATAGTCTGCCTTTCTCCAAATTGGCGTTGGTATTTTAAAGCAAAGCCCCGGTGTTGTCCCTAGTCCCAATCGGTGCAAATGATAAAGCAAGTTTTCTGATGCTGATGCGCTATCCTCCACCATACTTTTTGATTGTACGTTGCCCGTCATAGGGTAGGCCATTCCGTGTGACCCCTTGCACCAAAACAGCGGGTCTAGTGTGTGGAATGCCGCGGCAGTAACGGCATCTGCCATGCAAGACAAAGCAACTACCGGATTGCCGAACAGAAGAGCTTCTGGGGCAAGATACGCTGCTATCTCATCTTCGTTCCAAGAGGGGTCAACCTCGGTGAGGAACATGATATCAATATCCGTCTGCTGAAAACAGATGCTATCAAGGAAAAGCCCTAACAGATACATCATCGGGAAGGCCAGCTTGTGTGCTTGGTAAAATGATCTCGGTACGCCTGTGCTGTTTTTAGCCGAATCCGTACCGCCTAATGTTCCTGCCGGCACCAGACTTCCAAGGTCCAGCCCCAAAGAAGGCATGCACATAGGGTCCGTCACTGCTTCAATGACCGTGTTGGGGTTATACATTGACAGCGGAACGCCTATGCGGACAAACAGTGGTGGAGGAGCTGGACACTCGCATATTGGCACTGTCGTTATCGGTCCCGCCGCGTCGGGCATTGGACCATGCATCACCGGGACCGCCGCGATGCTAAGCGGAAACATGCACTCAAAACAAGCTCGGGTTATTAAATCGAATCCTGATGAAATATCGCACCGGGCATGAACATGACTGGTCAGTGAAATAGTTACGAGTAGCAACAGCAGCAGCTTTTTCATTACTGTAAAATGTCCTCGCTGCTTTTCTCTCTCCCTTTGGCTCTCATGGCCTCACTGATCTGTTCGGCTGTCAAGATTGGCAAGCTTATGTCAAGTTTTGCGTCCTCCGGAACAGTGGGGGCTTCGGTTGTTTCCGTCTTTTCTTCAGCCACAGCTGTCTCTTTCACCAGCTTTTCTTCAGAGTTCACTTCAGGTGATTCAAGAGACAACCCTTCATCGACTTTATTTACATCCACTAAGCAATCCTCACAAACAACAGTAGCGTGGACATAGAGATCGTTTTCCAGTAGATACCATTTGCTCGATACCGCTTTAAATGCAAACACATCTCCTCGCTCTGCGTACTCCTGTTTTGTTTTCTTGCCCACCAGAGGGGCGACTCTTAGATTTACCTGGTATGAATTGATGCGAATATAGCCGCTTCGCTTCTCAAATTCGCCACTTGTTTTTTTGACCGCTTCGGCTATGCGCTTGTCATTTTGATAATCGGCCACATTTGCTTCAGCTGCTTTAAGTCGTTCATCTATCACCGCCTTCTGCGCTAAATACATCTTCTTGACTTTTTCGAGTTCAGCAATCCTCTTTTCAAGTGAACCGATCCTGCCTTCACTATCACGAATCGCCTCTTCGAGCGCCTTTGCTTCTACGGTCTTTGCTCTCAAGTCCTCAAGCTGTTTGGTGATGATGGCAACCACTTTGGTCAATTTTGAAATATCTATAACGATCTCTTTGTTGCGCTCGGCGATAATTTTCGTCGCTTCTTCGACGGTCATTTCATCCTCGCTCTTTTCCAGTTCCACCGGAACTGGCTCTGGCTCGCGGGAAGAGCACCCTGAAAACAACAGCAAAGCCGTCGAGACACTTAGTAGTAGACTTTTTCTCATTTTTTTATCTCCTCTGGTTTTGTACATGACAAGCAAACCTCTGTTATTTTGATTTTATTTCCCATCTGGATTATTTTTGATGGGGTATGTTCGAGCTTAAAGCGTTCCTGGACCTTATTTAATGCGAAATAGACAGGCTTTTTAAATTCCCTCATCAGCTTGAACGGCTGACCATCGGTAATCATAAGAAGCTCCCCTGCTTTGGTGTGGTACTCATTTTCTATCACCCACGCGAGCTGCTTGGGATCAGTCGCATCAAATACGACTATCTCGTAAGGCAGAGATATGTAGTCAGATATGTTGTAGCTATACCCTTTGGGATAAATTATTCTCCCCTCGGCATCAGGAATATCCATCTCAAGCGTGTAGGTCATATCGGGATAAAACACTCTATCTTGCGTTGCGGGTGGCAGCTTGTTTAGATCGTCTGGCTTGTAGTTCTCAATATTTCCTCGAATGCGCTCTTTTGCTTCATCGAGCCTAGCCTGAAGCTGGGGCCTTTCATTGTTTATCTTTTCGTTAATGACGACAAGCAGATCTTTTTCTGCGAATTCGTATGTTTTGCCTTCCATAAAGGTATGCGACGCCGCGCTGAGCGACATGGCAAGCAGCAGTGTGATGTGGATGCTTTTTTTCATATTCTTTTTCCGATTATTCCTAGTTACTATTTATATAAGCCGTTTTTTTCGTTTTGCGTAAAAAAGAGGCTAATTTCTACTATTTTCATCATTTTCAGTTGAATTATGCACCAAAATAAGATTATCTATCAGTTCGCTCGCTCCTCTCACTCCAGCGCCAATTCTCCTCCAACTTGAGCCTGACGCATCTTGAAAATAATACCAATTTTCAGGGTACACCTGCAGACCAAGTGCATTTTCATAGGAAGGGTTGCTTTGTATAGAAATACTCTGAAAGGCTATTCCGTATTTTTGCTTCAGAACATTAAGCTCAAAAATCTGCGTACTTGCATCACCCATCCTCTCTTCGTCATAGAACATAACAAGCGTGATTTTGTTGAGGTTGGCCTTGATGAAGTCGTCTTTTTCCTCTTGCTCGTTTTTACGTTTATTATCACGAGTCCGCTTTGCTTGTGGAAGGTTGTCTGTAAGCGAAGGGTCTTGGATAACGGCAAGCTGCCACGCCTTCATGAATCGATCTGACTGATCAGTGGCGTGTTTCTGAAGGCGAATATATGCCGATATATTTTTAGGAGCAGGGTGCACGACAGCTATCTCTTTGGTCTTCTTGATTGCTGCCTGAAACTCCTCTGCGCTCAGCATATCAAGGTTTTCCCACGGAATATTTTTGACGAACTCCTCTTCTGCCGCCATCCTGTCTTCTGCCGGCTCTGGAGCGGTTTCATTTTCATCGATTTCATTCACCGGCTCAGCACCAAAGAACCATGTGTCTTTTTTATCAGAATAAAATGAGTCGGCAGATTGCAGGCTTAGGATAAAAAGCAATGTCAGTACAAGATGTTTCACTTCACAGTCTCGTTTTTATATGGCTCAACCTGCCCGGGTCTAATAGGCTCGTTGCCATAAACATACTCATGGCCTCCATCATCTTGATTTCCTCCCCGCCCGTATTGACTATACTCAAGCTCACTCGACTTGTCTATTGATGTTCCCATGAGATGCTCAAAGGGGTCAGCCGCTCTCAGCGTGTTCGCAAAAGTCTCGCTCTGGCTGCCAAAAATCAAAGCACCTGCTGCCATGCTCGTTTTCGTTTTCCAGCCACCGCCGCCATCAATGGCATCCAGCGCCTGCTGAATTCTACCGGGCTTGTCTGGGCCGTCAAGGGCAAGCTGATGCTTGCTCGACATATCATAACTGGCTTTTGTGACACCAAGATCATGCTTCGTTGCGTCAAGGTCGCCGCTTATTTCAGAAAGAATTTCCGGCCTCATATTCTTTCCGGATGTGTCAAAATCCACAACCTTGCCTTCGCCGCCAAGGCTCCCGCCTTTTTTGAAGTCAAAACCATTGTCCGTCAGATCCGCCTCAGAAAAACCGGCATTCACAAAATCATCGCGAGATACGGGTTTGCCTCCCTGGATATCACTCTGTAGTTTTCTGGTCTCATCGTATCCACTCGATCCGGGCTCCATTCCAGACAGCCTAGATCCCACCATGTCCGACAATTCGCTTCTCGCCAGCTTGGTATTGCTCATATCGCTCTTGGTGTTATACTCTTTAGTGAGGCCGTCTCTTTTTGCTTCCAGGTCCTCAACTTTACCCTTCAGCTCCTCATTGGTTTTTGCAACCTCATCAGGGGATCTTGGCTGTTCCGGACCCGGAGCGTTGCCTTTTCCTCCGCCTCCATCAGCAAACAGGCTTCCCAATACTCCCATAGCTGTTCCGGCATACAGTCCCGCCATTGGAAACTGAACATCCTGATAGCTGTCCTTGAACTCTTGCTCGACACTGCCGGTCGGAGCTTCCGCACTATTTTTATTCTTCATGTAGGTTTCAAGATTTTCTTGTTTCGCCTTCAAGGGATCGACGTGTGTGCTCGGCTGCTTACTATCGTGTATTGTACTCAAGACTCCTCCGAGATTCTCCTCAATGCCCAGCGGAGCCTCTTTTGCATTAGCAGATTTCTTTTCGATATGTCCGGGTTGTGGCACGCCATCCATGCTGATATTCGCGGCCTCCTTCGGCTCAAGCTTGTTTTTGTTGCCCGTTCTTGCGTCCTGAGTGGCCCCCTGCCCACTGAGAAATTCGCCCATCACAGTATCTAGTCGAGTCCTCTCCTCTTCTCCTAGTGTTTGGTTCCCGTATGTTAAAAATTTATCCAGCGCCTCTCTGTTTGAAAGATCCCTTCCTTCCACCTTGTTGCCCTCGCCATCAACTTTATCGTTATAATTGGCTTTTACATGATTAAAAAGAGCGGCTGAGGTATCGGCTCCCATATTGTCGGCGGCAGTTATTGCTTTTTGCGCCTGATTTACTTTTTTATTCTCCTCTTTTAGCTGTTCACCATACTCTGTCATTTGAGAGAAGCCCTTGTTCCACTCTTTGCTGTCGGATGAGTTCTTGCTTGTGCTGGTTGCTGTCTTTTGCATTTGCCCGGATGAAATCTGAGCGCTTACCGATTCTCCCAGGGAACGCTCAAATGTGTCAGTTTCCTTATCACTGAACGAATGCGTTGTGCCCTCCTCGTCTTTGGCAGACCAACCCCCGCTTGCATTTGGTCGGACCGAACCTCTCCCCTTGCTTAAGCCCTTGACAAAATCCATAGCTCCCGCTGCTCCCAGCTTCGCTTCAAGAGATTTTGTAACGCTCTCTCGAAAAGTGTCGTCAGTATTGTAGGCTTTTGTGAATGCCCCTCTTGTAACCTCATCCAAACGCTGGGTTTTCGTATATCCTTCGCTACCCTCTTCCGTATGGGTGTTGCCATTCGTCGCCGTATATGCCTGCTTCATCATGGCAGAAGCAGTCTCTCCCTGTTTGTCAGAGATTGTGTCTATTTTGGATTGTGCGGTCGTGACTGTTTGAGCCTGCTGCGTATTGATACCCCCCTGAACTCTTGAGTCAACAGCATTGGTGCTTGTTGCGTTTCCGGCAGTATCGCTTATTACACTTTTGCCGCCCAAATTATCGGTTCGCGCAGACTGGTCTTTCCATTGAGTGTGTTCTGTTGTACCAATCATGCCATTTTGCCTAAAGGCTTCAGTGGATCTTGCGCCATACGCACCCTCTGAATATGATGAGCCGTTTGCAACCACCTCCCTGTGTCCTGCCCTTACTTCGCCAAGCTGTATATTACCTCTCGCCACTTCTCCAGCGGCTTGACCGGTCGCGCCACCCATTGCACTGGATAAGCTGTTTGCCATCATAGTAAATGCGTGGTCCGATCCTTTAGAGATAGCGTATGCAAAAAGAGGAATAAGCCATCCGATATAACCCATCCAAGACAGTGCGGAAAGAACTTCATTATCGACTACACTCTTATTGTTTAGGGTGTACCAACTGCCGACGCTTGAATATGGCTCAAGGATCGCCTGAACCATGAGCAGCTGAATATTATTGTAAATTGCCGCGATAGGCGTCCAGAGCATTAGCCATATCTGTAAAGAGAAAACCATCCAAAGGTATTTCATATCAAAGTAGGCCAGCGCAAAAAGAGCTAACAGCCAACTGATTCCGACAATCGTAAGCGTTAATACGCCCTTAAGTACAGGAAGGTACTTTTGTGCCAGTTTTCCACTGATCAGGAAGTTGGTCTGCGCTTGCCTCTCTGCTGTTGCTGTTCCGTATGCTAATGAGTAAGTGTCAATGCCCGCAACTTTAGCTACATTCACAAAAGAGCTCTGCATTGCATTAATGGCAGCCGACTGCATAATGTACTCTTGCGATGTTTTTGACATGTTAAAAAGCGCCATTGCGACATCAGATGCCTTGTTGCTCACAACATTGCCGACTGCGGAGTATTTATTTATAGCTCCCATTGAAGCTGCTGCTACTGACTCCATATTTCCGACTTCATTAATCAACATAGTTTTTATGGCTGATTGCGCCACATCACATCCCATTATGTCTCCGACCAGATTCGCCGCAGAATAAACTATTGTCACCCTGGAGGGGTCATTCACATTCATATCATCATATACCGCTGCGCTGTTATAAAGAACGACGGGATCGATTGCTCCTTCGTCAATAGCATAAAGCAAGCAGTTCCCAACGAACTCATCCATACTCTGCTGAATATATGGAGCTACCGGTCTTACGTTTGCCATTGCTTCATGCGCGGCCAAAGGAAATGCAAAACCGGCATTGGCGTACTGAGTCGAATTTGGTGTGCTAAAGCTTTGCTCTATTGCTTGGGCAATCAAATACTCCATTGATGAGAACAAAGCGAAGGACTTGCCCACCACAAGAGGAATCCCCGTCACCTGAACGGCATACCCGTTTGTTACATCCTTGATGTTATATGTACTGTGCCCAGGTACGGCAACCATAAAACCAAAATAAATAAATACGCTGAGAAAAAAGAATCTGCCCACCTCCAAGACATGAGAAGTTCTTGGGTCGAGTAATTTTTTAAAGACTAAAGAAAATATTCCGATCACGGCGGCAACCTTGATGGCAAAACCATCCCCCATCATATTTGAAAGTCCGGCAAGCTGCTGAAACATAAATGGCCCATAGCCCCATGTATAAATCGTGTCCGAGTCTGGTGCCGTTGCAGCCATTGCACTGCCAGCAAAAAATATCAGCATTAATGGCAGAACTTTTTTCATCTTTTTTCCTTGTCGCGTTCAATATCCCTACAAATAACTAATAAGGCGTTTTTTGCGTTTTGCGTAAAATTTGAAGTAAAGTTTCTTGGAGCGATCATCTCCCTATAGAACAAGATTCAATGTATTGCGCTCATCAAACAAGCAAGGATGGCCCACTAAATATCACTAAACTTTATTGCATCGCTTGAGTGGTAGTTAAAAATACAATTACTAAAACACAGGCCATATCTGCTATCATTTCTGAAATAGCATTTCATATACACATAATCGTATAAAACAATAATATAAATACCATTACACCTGCGCAAGCAGGATATCATTACAATGGAAAACCAAAAGGATCATAAGATGCCTATCAAAGTCAACATGACAGCAGAGCAGATAAACCTCCTTACAGATGAGATTATCCAAGGAGGATTCACTGTAGATGAAAAAAATGCTATCAATGTATTTTTAAAAAATCTAGCCGTAAACGATAAGTTGTTTACAGGCTTGGTTAAGCAGGCAGAGAAAGACACCTCTATTGAAAGAAAAATGGGAACGTGCATTAAAAATGAGCTTATAAATGCCGCGGCGGAAGGTAGAATGGCATACCCCTCACGTTGTGCGAGGATCTACATGTCCATTACAAAAAAATACAAAGGGTTTACCCATGCATCAAAGCAAAACAAGGATCTTGCGGACTCAATTGACAAAAAAGCGCGGATAATATACCTTACGCTAAAAAATAAGGCCAACAATATCAGGAAAATGCGGGCTCTTTCCAAGTTCTTTAAAGAAGGCTATCCGGATCTAAACCCCAAAGCTATCGATATCCTAGTTCATTCTGGCAAAATAAGCGGCACAAATAGCGATTTGAAGCTAATCACCGATTTTATCAAAGCGCTGCACTACGACTTTCCAGAAAAGATGCCAACAGTAGCTCAACAGGATACTAAAGCGCACAGCGCATGAAATGAATAGTACAATAAGAGCTTATTGTGTGTTCATAATACTACTAATAGTAGTATTTCTTAGTGGTCACTTATTTTATACTATTAATATGCGTACATTAATATGTTAATAGTAGTATACTAGTAGTATTCATATACAAGAGCTAAAGGAAAAATAATGAAAAAGCTTCTTTTATTAACATTTTTGTTTATGGCTTCTGCTTATGGAGAAATTATTTCTATTCAAGCAACCGGCATATATGAGATGGCACCTTCCGACACCAAGGCGGAAGCGGCTAGTGTCGCAGTAGGCCTTGCAAAGATCAACGCTATCGAGAAAGTCGGTACCGCAGTTCAATCAAGCTTTACATATACTCAATCCTCCGATGACACACTGGTTAGCAAGCAGGATGCCAGGGTCTACTCCGCCGCCCTCATGAGATCAAGAGTTGTTAGCACTCATTTTAGTAAAAACACCTGCACTGTTATTATCGAGGCGAAAGTTGACAACAGCCGAATTGATGAATACCTCAACGCAACACCAGAAACCAAAACCGCACTAAGTAGGCTCGAGGAAAAGCACAAAGAAATTGAGGGACAGATCGAGAGACTTAATCTCAAAATAAAGAATCTATCCGATTTAGGTTTTGCCAAAAAGACAAACAACGCACTATTTGAAGCTGTCAAGCTAAGGAAAATAGAGTTAAAGCAAATTGACATTATCAATGAGGATATTAAAAGAATTGTTTCTATCAGCTCAAAGGAACTGTTGAGTCAGGTACGCATACAACGCCTAAACCGTATCAATGGAAAACTGGCGGCAGACGCTTTCTTTAGCCATGTCAGGAAGCGTGTTGTGATAAAGCCCACCAAGGTTAAAATAGGTCTCTCAAGTAAAAGTCCGGATCATAGTCAACTTCAGGTTGATTTTCGATGGCGCATGCCCTGGGGAGAAAAGCATGAAGCAGACCTCAATGGTCTTGCGCACACCGAGCACCATACCACTTATCAGAACGAGTATTTACGCCTATTGTCCGAAGATAACTTTTTAAAAGAATATATTGAGAAGCATGATATCTATATTGCCGTCACAGCCTTTGGCCTCATTAAGAAATATCCGATCTCATACGTTGAGAGCAGTACCTACCGTTCAGGCTATACTGTAAAAAAAGGAACAATGAAGGATCAGTCTGTATTCTTCACTGGTCTCACCGACATACAAATAGAAGCTGGCACGAATATCGAGTATGAAATTATAATTGAGGAAAGATCAGCGGTAATCTAAAGAGGTTCGATTCGGAAAGAGGCACCAGGCCTATACGGCCACAGTCTTAATAATTATTCTCTCTCCCCCAAACCGGTATCTGGCTTTTTGAATCAGATCTGCAGTAGGCTTTTTGTCGAGTACGATTTTAGTGTACTTGCCTGGCACTCGCTGTACGTCTTTGATTGCATGAGCAGGAAAAAAGATATCATCCGCCACTCTTCTTGCCAACACATTAGAGCGCCTTGCCAGAAGGATTTGAACTTTGCCGGACCTATAAGAAACGGATCTAACTTCAAAGTCCATTTCCTTGTCTTTCTTATAAAGACCGTTGACCTGCTCTTTTGCCACATGATACGCCTTGCTGCAAAAGCCCTGCCCTATTGGCGTGTTGACAAAGAAGCCCTGCTTAGTCGCCCTTGATATCTTTCCGGTGACTATCTTTCTTGTCCACCTCTTCGCCTTCGTGTATTGATTGTGGGCACTGGCCTCAGCCACGCCCTTTTCAAAACTCTTTATGATCTGCTCGTACAGATCTGGTGCTTTTTCAAGATTGACAATACGCAGTCCATCATTAGAGCCGGCACCAACACCCATGCCATTGTCAACTTTAGCAGTATCTCTTATGCTGAAATATATTTTATTATTTTTTAGAAAGGTGTCAACCTCTTCGGAGGGTTTAAGTATTACGTGTTCTGAAACAGCTTCATTGAGTTCGTTAAGGACATCTGCAGGCTCCAAGCCATAGATTTCACAAAGTGTGCTTAAATGCTCAGTCACGGTAGTATGCAGCGACTTTACCTTTTGCTCTGGTAAAGTCATGCTCCATTGTGCTTCTTGAATATGTTGGGTTGAGGTCACGATAGCAATCCCCGATGCTATCGCCTTGCAATATTACTTTTCTAAACACATAATACTCTTCCGCGGTGAGCAAATCTTCAATTTCATCCGCGTATAGCAACATGGAAAGGCTGTCTTGATTGAGGAGATGATCCTGAGCAGCGCCATCAATGGATATAAACTCAATTACGCATTCGTCCGCAGAGCCGCATCGCACATCATGCTTAAGCATCTTGGCCTTATCGCTAAGAAGGTCCCGATTTATTCCTTCGCGAATATACCCACTAAGGTTTGCGGGTACAATATCGTTCCCGTATCGCTTTCTGCACTTAATGGCCGCGAGCATGGCGGTTTGTACAAAATCTGCTTTATCTATTTCCGGATTTTTCTTAGCGTAATAACTTACCAGACGATAAGTGATCCTGGCGGCTTCTGCCTTCTGTTTGTCAGTCCAATGCCTAACGATGCCATCAAAAAATTCAGGTTTAACTTTCATTCTACTCTCTGGATCACTGTTTTCATCTCCCGCTATCAAGCAGAGGCAATTTGAAAACAATTTTTTTATAATGTGTCGCATTATAGCCTGCATATCTTTATATTACGAAGAGGGCGTTTTGCGGATAAGAGAATTGAATGTCGAAGAATAGCCCTGTATATGGGTTGTTTAAACCATAATGTAATACATTATTTGTATGGCATTTTTAAAACAATTCTTTTTTGTTTATTCCATAATGCAACACATTACTTAAATGTTTTTGCTATTTCTTTGCTGATATTCGCTAAAATAAAAAATAAAACAATCGATGCTGTTTGCAACAAAAAAAATGTATTACAATCGCAAGTTGAAGGAAGGTTAAGTTGGAAATGAAACAAAAGATCGATATGGAAAAGCTCATTTCACTGGCACACAGTCTGTCGAATGTCGAAGCGATGATCGTAGAAGACGATATAAGGGCAAACGAAAAGCTGTCTAACTCTCTCAATAATTATTTCAAAGCCATGTATTCAGCATATAACGGCGAAGAGGCTTTGAACATCTATCGAAAAAGAAAGCCGCAGGTGGTTTTTATAGATATAACAATGCCCGGCATGAGTGGATTGGAAGTAGCAGAAAAAATCAGAAAAAATCAGAAAGATCAAATAATTATTTTTATTTCCGCCTCTGATCAGCCAAAACATTTAGCCAAAGCCATAGAGCTTGGCGCATTGGACTTTATATCCAAGCCATGCAATATGCATCGCCTCCAAGGGATTCTTGAGAAGATTGTCGAACAGAAAGAGAATATGCGGTATCAGACCTCCCTGGTTACAACCGTATTGCAAGATGAGCGAATGCAACGCATTGCCCAAAAAGAAAACACAACCAAATCCGCGATCGCTTTTCGCGCTATAGAGAAGTACCTTGATGAACTGGACAAGGAAAGCGAAGTCCTTTGAATCCGTTCAAGTTTCTTTTTTCAGCATCAATACACTTAAAACTGATGCTCTTCTTCTTTGTCTCCGTTTTTGTCGTCTTGGTCGGCGGTGGATGGTTTATCTTTTCCAGCTCCAAAGCGATGATCCATGAATCACAAGCTGACCACATCAACCTTGTTGCAAAAACCATTTCTCCGAAAATTTCTGTATCCCACTACTTGTTTCAGTCCGATAGGGACAGAATGGCGGCGAACTTCAAGATGTGGTTGGATCTTTACAATCTCGATTATATTAAATACACTCCCGCCGCAAACGGTAAAGTCTCATTTGAGGAAAAAAAGGAGGCCTACTCCAAGGATGATCCTTACAACAACATTGTAATAACATATATCACCGCTCCCTTTGCACTCCCTAAGAGCGACGGAATACTCGGTACCTTGGAATTAGGACGGACAAACACCGAGGAACTTACGCATTTCATAAAAAACTACACTCTCTTCGCATCGGCGCTGTTGCTGCTTCTGCTCATTCTTATAGTATTTGAGAATATTTTACTTACCAAACTCCTGGGGCCAATAAAGAATATTGGCCGAAGCCTGATGAACTATAAGCCCGGCGACTCTATTGATATCAAGCAGCATCTCGACACAATTAGTCCGGAAGTTCGCAACATCGCCCTTAGCTTCTTGAGAATGCAGAAGAATATAGATACTGCCATAAGGGAGAAAGAAGACGAGATGGAGCGCAGCAAGGCCAAAGACACCCTGCTGATGCATCAGGCACGTTTTGTTGAGATGGGAACCATGATCGCAAACATTGCCCATCAGTGGAAGCAGCCCCTCCATGTCATAAATGCCACCGTCGGTGATCTTATGTTCAAAACAGAAATTGGCAAGCTCGACAAAGAGTACAGAATGAGACAATATCAGGATATATCGCAGCAAATCGATCATATGTCAAACACCATCAATGTCTTTAAAACATTTTTGTCTGCTGAAGAAGAAGATGGCGAGGGGACGTTTAATGTTTCGATGGCGGTCTTCGATGCACTAGAGCTTGTTGCCGGTTCGCTAAAAAAAGAGCACATAGACATTAAAACTCATCTCTCCAAGGATGACGCAGACCTGGCGAAAGGGAGGGCGGCTGAACTGGAACAGGTCATTGTTATTCTCATCAACAACGCCATTGATGCCATTAATCAAAATGAGGGCAAAGCCCGAGAGATTGTCGTTGCCGTCTCAACCAATACCCATAGCATCCACTTAAGCATCAAGGATAGCGGGGGCGGCATTCCGGATGAAGTGATGGATAAAATATACGATGCCTACTTCTCGTCAAAGCATCAAGCTCACGGAACCGGCCTGGGACTATTCATTGCAAAAACAATCGTCGAGATCAAGCTGCTTGGAAGAATAAAGGCAAGCAATACCGATATGGGGGCTCGATTCGATATTAGACTGCCCCTGACAGACACTCCATCCTGATTAAAAGAGCTCGATTATTTGGCTGGTCTATAATTGAATGGAACTGTCACGGCCGATATCTCATCTACCATGTTTATTTGATGTTGTTCTGCGGTATTGTAGTTTATATAGATTTTACTTCTATTCTCGATCGCAAGCGAAATAAACAGT
>JAYEMF010000102.1:0-2222 GCA_034717975.1 Campylobacterota bacterium | reverse complement strand
ATTTCATCATTATGTTTTAGGGCGATTGCTTCCACTATATAAAATCCTATATAGAATACTATTTAATAAATTCTAGAGTTTTTCAAAGTTTAGGATTTTAACTAAAACTCTCTATATTGAAGTTGAAAATTAGGCATTAGATTAATGTCATATCGATCATACTTCTGTATAATTCCGCTCTTATTTCGGAGGTAGCCAGGATGTTAAACAAATCTCTTATGACGAATGTGATTGCTTTATTGCTCGTAGCCGTATCGTTTTTTCTTGAGGATTCGCAGATATCGACCATCATCCTTTATTCAGGACTTTTTGCTTTTTCCGGTGCTGTGACCAATGCCCTTGCTGTTCATATGTTGTTTGAAAAAGTGCCGTTGCTTTATGGCTCCGGTGTGATTGCCAACCGCTTTGAAGCTTTCAAAGGGGCGATTCGGAAGATGATGATGGAGCAGTTCTTTACCAAAGAGCAGCTGGATGACTTCTTTGCGCGTGAAGAGAAGAAGATCGATCTTTCACCGCTGATCGAGACGACTGACTTTTCACCTGCCTATGATGCGTTGAGTGCGACGGTAATGGAGTCCTCGTTTGGTGGAATGCTGGGGATGTTCGGTGGAGAGAAAGCACTTGAAGGTCTGCGTGAACCTTTCAGCAGCAAGCTCAAAGGAGCAGTCATAAGAATTGTTCAGAGTGATGCCTTCGATGCTCAGCTTCAAGCGACCCTTCGCCACTCATCACTGAGTGAAGATATCCAAAACAGTGTTGCCGGTCTTATTGATCGTCGACTCGATGAACTGACTCCGCAGATGGTCAAAGAGCTGGTTTCCCGTCTGATCCGTGAGCATTTGGGCTGGTTGGTCGTCTGGGGTGGTGTTTTTGGCGGTTTGATCGGGATGGTATCGGCAGCTTTTATCGCTTGAGAGAACTGCCTGTAAGTCATTATGGTTATACTTTTATCTATTCCCTAAAGATATAAAAGGTTCATGCATGAGAATTATATTGATGTTTTTTATAGCTGTTGGCGCTTTGTATGCCAATGATGGAGTTCATACCTTCGCAAAAAGTGAAGATTGTCAAGCGTGCCATGCTCAGATTTACGAAGAGTTTCATGGTTCAATGCATGCAAATTCCACCCCTCAAAAAGACCCCATTCATAACGCTGTCTGGGCGAGTCACCCTCAACATCTGAAAAAGGAGCAGTACGGCTGTGGCAAATGCCATACTCCTACGGCTGACAATCTTGATAAGATGAAAACCAAAGGGCAAAAAGCCCTTCCCGATACCAACAACGAAACACATCAGGCAGGTATCAGCTGTGCTTATTGCCACCGGATACAATCCATCGAACTCCATAAAAAATCAAACACCAACATTATTTCAAAAGATGAGAAACAATATTTTGGAACATTGAAAGAGCATGTCGAATCTCCTTATCATGGCATCGTGACAGAGGGTAATGAACATATGAGAAACGGGAATGTCTGCATAGGGTGCCACTCCCATAAACGCAATAAATGGGGCCTGAACGTATGTTCTACCAACATAGACAATGAGATGGACGGGACAAACTGTGTCAGCTGCCACATGCCAAAAGTAGAAGGAAGTGTCACTGCGTTTAAAGATACGAAAGTGCATGCCTTTCATGGATTTGCCGGTTCACACTTTAATGCCGAAATGCTGGAAAAACATGTAGATATTTCACTACTTCGGAATATAGATAATTTTATAGTCAATATTGACAACCGAACATCGCATGCCCTGCTGCTTCATCCGCTGCGTTTGGCTGTTTTAAAAGTAAACGTAATACGTAAGGGGCAAAAGACTGTATTAAAAGATGAACACTTTGAAAGAGTGATCGGAAAAGACGGCAAACCGGCCATGCCATGGGTCGCGGACAAGACACTGAAAGATACGATGATCCAGGCCAATGAAAAAAGAAGTATAAAGTATGACTTTAGCATTGAAAAAGGTGATAAAATTGATGTTGTGCTGGGATACTATCTGGTCAATCCAAAAGTCATTAAGATGTTAAAACTTGAAAATGAGAAAGTGGCAACCGAATTTCATCTGTTTAAGAAGGAACAGTTTGGGTTCTAAGAGTAGATGGTGATCACGATTGGACTTGAACCAACGACCACTACCATGTCAAGGTAGTGCTCTACCAACTGAGCTACGCGATCACTTGTAGTTAGAAGGCTGAAAGTATACCTTCTGTACTTTTAGTTTTT
>JAYEMF010000101.1:0-2241 GCA_034717975.1 Campylobacterota bacterium | reverse complement strand
TTAAGCCAGGCATTCAATTATAGAATCTATTTATTGTCAAATGATATGTAAAGTTTTTTAAGCAGAATTATCTATTTATTGGGAGTTTGCGAGAGAAACTTTACATATCAATAAACTTTACATAACCTACGCCGGTTGCGCCAGTAATAAGAATATTCTGTCCTTTTGAGATGTATTCACATGAAGCAAGTGAAAGAATGACCGATCGGTCCAGTCCACGTTTGGATGAATATTCTATCTCTTCAAGGATCGCTTGATTGTCTTTGAGTTTAGCCTGTGAGAGCAGCCGCTTGATCTTCTTGTTGGCACGTTCACTCTGCTCTGCCTCAAGCAACTGGTACAACCGTTCTTCAAATGAGAGCTGGGTGTAGTTGGCATCTTCGCTTTGCCTGGTGAGTGCGGTTTTAAATCCTGTGAACCCTAATGTATCGAGTTGTATGTTGAGTGTTGCTGTTGTCATCTTTTTTCCTCTTGAGCTATTTATAGTTATCACCGCCACGAATGTTCTCATGGCTGTTGAAAAGGTTGTTAACCGCACACGCGGTTTCTTCTTGCAGGTAGGTCTTGCGTTTGAGCATCGATTCAATGGAGCCAACACTCTGTGTATTGATCTCAAGGGCTTTGGCACAGGCTTTTTCAAGAGCATCATTGCCATAGGTTTTTGAAAAGCTGAGTATCGCCATACACGATTGGTAGCCGCGTACGACATGTGACCGGCTATCCATGATCTGTTTCATCAGTGCTGTGGTGTTCTCACCGATGGAGAGCGCCCAGTTTAAAATACGTCCGGGGTTCCACTTCTCAAACTGGTATTGATATTTTTTAGGCATATGTTCAGTAATAGTGGAATCTTCATACGGCTGTGAAAGCCTGGGGTGTGTTGCGATCACCTCTGATTGATGAGAGATGCTGACACTGTGCCGCGAATACCAGACATCAACACGTTTGCCGAGATATTCAAATGGAACGGAGTAGCCGCTTCCATCAATCTCAATATGATAATCGCTTCGCACCGTATACTGTTTATGTTCACGGTAAACATAGCGGTTTGCGCGAAGCGGATGAAGTGCCGGTGCATCAAGCTCTGCAAACAGCTCTGTCCGGCTTTTATTGAGACGGCGGATCACTTTATCATTGTAGGCGTCGATCAACTGGCTAATGGCATCATTGAGTTCATTGATATCGAAAAAGGTGTGGTTGCGCAGCCGCATCAGTATCCATCTCTGAATGCCTTTGACACCCAGTTCTGCTTTGCTCTTGTCCTGCGGCTTATAAGGACGTGCCGGGACAATGGCCACTCCGTAATGTCTGCCCATATCGGCGTAGCTCTCATTGAGGCGGACGACTCCTTTTTTATGGGAGATGACGGCGGCTTTGAGATTGTCAGGAACGACCTGGTTGGGGACACCGCCATAAAAGCTAAAGGCTTCGTTGTGACACTCAATAAAATCTTCGGTGCTCTGGCTCATAACAGCGTGGACGAAGGTATAACCGGAAGCTCCTAAAACAGCGACAAAGATCTGCGCTTTATGTACTTCTCCTGTCCTGGCATTATGGATCGGCATGGTGAGGCCGCTGAAGTCAACGAACAGTTTGTCACCGGCGTAGTGGATCTGCCGCATGGAAGGGTTGAGTCTCTTTTTGAAACGGCTGTAATACTCTTTGAACTGACTGATACCGTATCCATCAGGATGTTGCTCTTTATATTCCTCCCACAGTAAGTGTCTGGTCATCCCTTTCTTTTTATCTTTGAGTTCGTTGTGGATATAGCTCCAGTCAGGATGGGGTCTGGAAGTACCTGTTTTTCGCTTCAGCGCTTCCGGATAAAGCAGTGAAAGCACCTTCTCATTGTCATACTCAAGAAATGCTTCCAGAGAGAGTGTGGTCTGTTTGAAGCGGGAGCAGTATTCAAGGACGGTAGATTGGGATATACCGGTCAGTGTTTCTACCTGACGGCTGGACAGTTTGCTGAGATGGGTAAGCCTCAGCACCTCTTTGATTTTACTCATGGATATTCTCCTCATTCACGCCTCTTTTTTTTAAGGCGTATTGTAGTGAGAATATCTACTGGCTTATGCGAATCTTAGCCGCCGGTCTTTAAGGTCAGAGTGACCGGATAAGCTCCGGCGAGCTGACCGAATGTATTCCGGCATAGGTGACCGGATGTGCTCCGGCGCGGTGACCGGATGATGCCGGCGCGTACACTCAGAATTTAAGATTGCAAATTCTTCTCTATTTTCA
>JAYEMF010000100.1:0-11317 GCA_034717975.1 Campylobacterota bacterium | reverse complement strand
GATAAATTTGCTGATAGCGTCATTGAGTTCATTGATATCGAAAAAGGTATGATTACGCAGCCGCATCAGAATCCAGCGCTGGATACCTTTGACACCCAATTCGACTTTACTCTTGTCTTGAGGTTTACAAGGTCTGGCAGGAATGATAGCAACGCCGTAGTGCCTTCCCATGTCGGCGTAACTCTCATTGAGTTTTACATTGTCGCGTTTGTTGGAGATGACGGCCGCTTTGAGATTATCCGGAATAACCTGATTTGGAACGCCGCCGTAAAAAGAGAATGCTTCATTATGGCATTCGATAAAGTCCTCGGTGTTCTGGCTCATCACTGCGTGTACAAAAGTGTAGCCGGATGCTCCAAGGACACTGACGAAGATCTGTGCTTTATGGATCTCTCCGGTTTTGGCGTTATGGATCGGCATGGTGAGGCCGCTGAAATCGATGAAAAGCTTATCGCCTGCGTAGTGGATCTGACGCATGGAAGGGTTGAGTCTCTTTTAGAAACGGCTGTAATACTCTTTGAACTGACTGATACCGTATCCATTGGGATGCTCCTTCTTATACTCCTCCCACAGCAGCTGTCTGGTCATCCCTTTCTTTTTATCTTTGAGTTCGTTGTGGATATTTTTAAATGGCGTGGCGGGTGTTTGTAGGAGCTGGCGAGGGGGAGCTACCGTGACAGTTTGTTTTGATAGAAGTAGAGTGCCTTTTCTGTCTCATCAGCCAAAAGCGACAGGGAATCTATAAGAGCCACCCATCTGTATTGATCGAATTGGACGCCCAGCGCCCCTTTACCGGTTTTTTTAGCATTAATGAAATAGCCGCTTTTCTCGCCCTTGTGAACCCATAATTCGCTTTTTGTGTCACCCGACCTGTTGTGTTTTAGGTAGCTGCTCGCTCCGGTTTTCAAAACGGTCCGCATGGCGTAGGTGAGGGCTCTAAGGTCAATGGCCGTAAATTTCATCACGATCCCCCTTCCCCCATACTCTGCAACCTCAACAAAAATCACCTCATTGATAGAGTGCTCATCTTTTTCAATAACTGCTCCTATATTGAGAACGTTTTTAGAGTTGAAAGAGCGCTTGGCTACACGGAAGGTCTCTTTGCTCATGTTATTTTCCTTTCTTTTTTGCTTTTTTCTCTGCGATCCTGCGGCGTTCGATCCGCTTTTCGGTCAACGGAGCATAGTAGACTTCGCCGTAAGCGTGAGTGGCCTCTTTGAGGTACTCGCTCAGCTCATTATCCGGACGTTCCTCCTGTGCTATGTAGTAGAGAACATTGGGGAGCTCTTTGGAGATATGGCGGCTATACTGCTTCTGGTCATGAGTGCGGAATGAGATCGTGCCGTAGATGAGTTTATCATTGGCATGGGCGCTGATCCGCACGTCAAGCGTATCAAAATGCTCCTCGATGTACTCCAGCGCCTCCTCCTTCTCCAAAAAACTTTTTTCAAGACTACTCCGAAGCTCCCTGACCTCATCTTCGGAATAGTTGAACAGTTTAATGTGCTCCTCTAGGTTATTGCGCTGGATATTTTTGAAAATAGAGAGCTCGCTCTTGAGCTTAGGCCTGACTTTTTCCGGATCGCTGATCTGCCGCCACTTATGCTGTCGATACAGACCGAAGCGCGAGACGGGTTTTGCCGGATTGTAGTGCTTGACGATTTTAGAGAAGGCAAACTGCTTGGAATCCTTCTCGGAAGCGTAATGCGATTCCAGTACACTTCGCAGATAGATCAGCTCTTTGTCAATCGACGTATCGACCAGGTAGAGTTTGCCCTCGATGCCTTCGGCTTTAGTGCCGCGAAAGTCAACCGGCTTAAGAGGCGCTAACAGCTCAAGCACTTTGGTGCGCGTCCCTGCAAACTGCTTCATTAGTTCTTCCATGCAAATCCTCCTTCTTTTGAGTCATTATAACATACTTCCTAACAAAAGTAATATATCCTTCCAAGACCTTCACGGAAGCCACAAAAACAAGCCCGAAAACAGCCATTTTGAGCAGCCTTCCATTTCCTTCCCCTTTCGCCCCTCTGACCCCTTATTTTCTTATTCGCAAAAGGGAAAAGAGGGAGGATTGGAGGGAGTGGGGGAAGAGGAGAGAAATGGGCGCGGTGGGGAGGCGAAATTGTATGTTTTGTCGATGAGGTGGAAGGCTGGATAGGAAAATCGGGGCGTTTAGATTACTTATGTTATATATATGCTATAATTTTATTCCATTTAAATATTCCGGGAAAAATGATTTTATAAACCACTTATAATGTAGCTATAAGTATGTAATTAGTGTAGACCACCATCATATTGATAGCGAGATGAAGGTGATACGAAGCAAGAGGGGGACAATGTGAGTAAGCATAAAAAAGAGGAGATATACGCTAGGTTATTTAACTTCTCCAGGCCCACCTATTTTAAGTGGAAAAGAGAGGGCGTACCTGCCATGCAGCTTCTTTTAAAATATTTTACCGACGAAGAGCTTGACTGTTTTTTAGCTACGGGTGTGATCCCCAGAATGGAAACAAGGGCAGCAGAGAGTGAAGAATTTAAACTCTTTAGGGAATTTGTCGAGTGGAAAAAATGGAAGGCAGAGCAATGAGAAAACAGATAATGAAAGTTTTGGATATCGCTGAAAAGACCTACTATAATTGGAAGAGGCAGAAGCGCCCTATTATAGTACTTCTTGAAGAGTATTTCACAAAAGGGGATCTTGAGGAATATTTTCAGACAGGTAAAATTGAAAAACTGGAGATTATTAAAAAGTTTAGGACGGAAGAGCTGAGGGAAAAGCTGACTTTAAACGAAGCGCACGTCAGCGGCGAAACACTTCGTCTTTTCTCTGAATTTCTTGAATGGAAGCGGGCGAGACAACTTCAAGAACGCCCTCTTGAGCAGTAAATGAAAGATCTGAGAAGTTTTGTTATTTTATCCAATATTAACAGCATTTTAGGAGAGGCGAAGCTATGAAAAAAGTAATCATGGAAAAAATGATTGATGGGCTAACGGAACACTTTAAAACCAAAAGCAAAAAGGAACTTGCGGGCATGTTAGGCATGAGCAATAATGCACTCAGTATGCTTCAAAGCCGAGATTCAATCGGCACTCTGATAGAGAAGATCTTATTAATTGAAGGGGCCGATACTATATCAATCGATGCACTATTGTATGCAAGGAACAAGGCGCAGCGACAAAAACTTCAATCCGCACTGATCAAAACAATTCTCCCTTTGCCGCTCGGACAAAAGGTGCGTTATGTGCGCGAGGCACTTGGTATGAACCAGAAAGAGTTTGCGCTCAAGCTTGAGGCCGAACAAGGGACCATAAGCCGATATGAACAAGGAAAGCGAGAAAATATTGATTCTGATTTTCTCTTGAAGATGGTGAGCGTATTGAACGTCAATCCCATGTGGCTCATGAGTGACGAGGGTGAAGTATTTGTCGAGGGAGGGGAAGATGAGTCCTAAACAAATTGAACAAGTTCTTTGGCTTCACGTATCGCACATGGCAAAATTGGAAAAAAGAAAAAAGGCCGGTAGTAGATTTTTTTTGAAAAGCACCCTGAGTTAATAGATAGCTTTTTGAAATCTTCTCGGCTTGATAATTCAATTGACGGGCTTGTACTAAAAGACCATCTGACCATAAGTCTTAAAAGATTTGCGAGCAATTCTGATGAGATGAAAGATATACTGGATCGCTTCAAGGACGATAATCTACGAGGCACGAGGGTTTCCATCACTGAGGCAAAAGGACGGCTTTGTTCCATTTTGCAAATTGAAAGTGATGATAGACTCGCTATCTTCGTCAATGACAATATCAGTGATTATGAAGCTTATTTGCCACTATCCAACCCAGAAGATTTTATCGTTTAATCAAAAAAAATGGTTTTGCGAAAAAATGCGCAAGATTTTGCACATCTTTTAATTTTTAAGATATCATCTCTCATGGCAGCAAAACTAAGTAAACGCGAGGCAGCGGCACTCGGTATCAGTAGCGGCAACAAACATGATCGCCACACTGTTGACAGACTAATGAAGAAGGCCCAGACCGAACTCAAACAGTGGCAGTCAAAGTCTGTGCCAGTTGAGCACAAGCCCCGTCAAAAGACAAGCACCAAAAGCTAGGATTTCGCTGAATTAGTTCAGGTCTCCGACGTGCGCCATATCATCGAGCTGTAAGCATCATGGGTTTAGTAGCCAAACGCAACAATCAAACCCTCTACTCCTTCGAGTTCAGTGAAGCCGATTGGATTACTCTTAAAAGAGGGGTCACCACAGAAAACGGAGTACAGAGTACGCTAAGCTTTTTTAAATGTGTGTAATGGCCTAAATTGCCCCTTTTATACTTTCCTGTTCTGCTTCCACACGTAATCACCCGTCACAGAGCAATTACATTTATCTGATCTATGAGCTACGTGTGTCATTTAACATTTTTGATAGGAAGTAGAGCCCTTTGATAGTAACTGAATTCATTCTTAATAATTTAATTTTAAATAAAGTGATACATATATATACTTGTTGTATTAACTTATTTTATAGGTGTCAATCATGGGTATTGGTATAAAAGAAAAATGCATGAATTAAAAAAAGAGTTACTGTTAAAAGAAGCTTCTACACACTTTGAAGAGGCTGGCTATGAACAGATGAAAGTTGCTGATCTGGCCAAAGCTGCCGGGGTTTCTATTGGCACGATCTATGCGATATTTGATTCGAAAGAGGGTCTGTATATGGCCTACATCGAGCATCAGATTGATATTTTCTTTACAGAGTTACAAAAGAGCATAACATCTGATGACGATGCTGAAAAAAGAATACGTACCTACATAAACCTAAAGTTCTCATACTATACGCAAAAACGCAAAGCCATTGAGCAGGGCGCAAAAAACAATCCTCTCTTTTTCAATACTTTATACAGTGAACTTTCAAATCCTTTCCAAAAAATCTATCTTTTTCTCTCAGAGTGCTTTAGGGAATTAAATCCTGAACTTGACCAAGGGCAGGCGATTCGTATGGCGTTTGTCCTTAATGGATTCAGTGATGGGTATGTAAGCCAATGGCTTGAATTACAGGATGATTTGATGAGCAGAGTCGATGAAGCGTGCAGCCTGTTTATCTGCATGATCAAAGGATGTAAATGAAAACACTACTTTTTCTTTTACTTTTTACAATAACCCTGCTTCAGGCATATGATCTTAAATCACTCATTGAAGCTGGACAACAAAACGAACTGGTTCAGGCCTATGTCAATCGCCATCATGCTTCACAAAAAGAGTATGATGCAACAAAGTCATCTTACTACCCACGGATTGATCTTGGTGCATCAGCTTCCAAAGTAAATGAGAAGAACCCATTTGAACCGGGCGAGGTCTATGCTGCTTTTGCAAAAGCCAACTTTGTGATTCTCGATGGTTTCAGACGTGAAAACATCCTGGATGAAAAAGCCGCCCTTACCAAATCTTCCGAATTTGATCTTTCCGGATTTAAAAAAGCACTTTCGCTGCAGATCACGGAGCTTTATTTCGGTCTGCAAAATGTCAAAGCTGACATCAATGCGCTCGAACAGAAGAAGAAACAGCTCGCAGAACAGTTAAGTCGTCTTGAGAAGTTCTACTCCGTAGGTATTGCGACCGAAGATGATGTCGAACGGATCAAAGCCGCACTGGCAAACAGCGATTACGAGATCGTCTCGCTTAGGTATCAGGAAGACACGTTGGTCTCCAAACTTTCTCTACTGACTGGCTTGCAGATCGATGAACTAAAACCCGGCAGTATTAAAGAGCCCTCAAATGAACAAGTCAATGAGATGGACAGCATCCGTGCACGTTCCCTTCAAAGTGATGCGATGAAGTATAAAGCTGAACAGATCGATGCTGCTTATTACCCTTCGATCATCCTTGAAGATACGTATGGTTTTTATGAGTATGGCGATGACGATCTGCCTCCAAGCGTGGGAATACGGGCAGACGAACAAAATAAGATCATGCTGATGCTGTCAATGAATCTGGTGGATTTTTCTGCTGCATCTGAGCAGAAACAGGTTGTTCTATTGCATCAAAAAGCCTTGGAAAACCAACTGACTTATGATAGAAAATCAGCGGCTGCTGACCTTGCTCTGGCCATACAGGGGATCAGAAGAGCAAAAAGTCTGATCGAAGCCGCGAAACTCTCCAAAAGTGCCTCGGACAAAACGTTTGATGTAGTTGAAAAGAAGTATAAGGCGCGGGTCGTTGATTATGTGAAATACCTTGATGCCCTCTTTCAAAAAACCCAGGCACACTCACAATATAACCGTGCGGTCAATACCCTTGATATCGCCTATGCAAACTATTATTATTACGCCGGATACGATCCGAAGGAGTTTGTTAAATGAGAATGATAATATTGATGGCACTGCTGTTTGGCAGCCTGCTCAATGCCGAAGAGATATATGCAACATTTGATGTCCATGCGAGCCGACAATCCGGACTGACGCTGGCTTCCAGCGGGGTCGTTAAAAATATCCATGTGGATGTCGGATCGCAAGTCAAGGCCGGAAGTTTGCTTCTGGAGCTCGACAATGACGAACTGATACAGAGTCTTAAACTGGCGGAAGAAGAGGCAAAGCTGGCCGAAACCGAGCATCGCTTTGCCAAAAAGAGCTATGAGCGCTATCTGCAGGTCAAAGATGTCATTGATGCGGACCAGCTTGATCTCTATACGCTCAATTATGAAAAGAGTCTACATATACTTGGCCGGGCCAAATCCGCCCTGGCATATAAAAAGGCTCTGCTGAAAAAAAGCCGCCTTTATGCACCGTATGACGGCATTATTGCCCAGCGCCATGTTGAAGTGGGGGATGGCGTCAGCAGTGCCACGATGGAGACGCTTTTTACGCTGATCAATGAAGGCCGTGTCACTTTGATTTTACGTTTCGATGAAAAGTATTGGACCCGCGTAAAAAAAGGTGCCAAGTTCGAATACCGGGTTGACGGTCTGGATCAGATGTTTACCGGAACGATTGTAAAAGTCTACCCGGCCGTAGAAGCAAAAACACGCAAAGCCATAGCCGAAGTACATACGACTGGTCTGCCGCCCGGACTCTTCGGAGACGGGATGATCAAGGTCGACTGATGTATAAACTTGCCATAAACCGTCCGATCACGACCCTGATGTTTGTCCTGTCGCTGATTGTATTTGGGTTGATGTCGTTTAACAAGATGCCTGCGGCGCTCTACCCTAATATCGATTTTCCTCTGATCACCATTCAAACTGTCTATAGCGGAGCCGATCCCAAAACGATAGAGAGCAAGATTACCGACCCGATCGAGGAGGCAGTCTCTGCTATCGGCGGGATCGATATGATCAACTCCACCAGTTCGGAAGGGATGAGTGTTGTCATCGTCAAATTCCTGCTCTCGCGGGATATCAACGAGGCAGCCAATGATGTGCGCGACAAAGTGGCAGCCATACAGCTTCCGGAGGGCGCCGATAAACCGCTGGTAAGCAAGCTCGATATCGGAGGTGCATCGGTCATCAACCTTTTTGTATCATCGGAGAAGGTCGCTGCGAAAGAGATGATGCTTTTCGTCGATCAGAAAGTCAAACCGCGTCTGCAAAAGATCAGCGGTGTGGGAAGTGTCAATATCATCGGTTACCGCGAACGTGAGATCAAGATCTATCCCGATCCGTTTATGCTCAACAAATACGGTATTACGATCGCAGAGCTCAACAGCATCATTGCCAGGGAGAATGTCAAAAAAGGGGGCGGACGCTTTATCTCCAAAGTGCAAGAGCTGATCATCAAGACCGAAGCCGATGCCAAATCGACTGAGCAGTTAGGTAATATCAAGATCAAAGAGGGTGTCCGACTCAAAGATATCGCCCGCATTGAAGATGGACTCGAAGATGCCAGAAGCTATGCCAGTTTTAACAGCAAACCAGGGGTAATGCTCGAGATCAAAAAGATCTCGGGAACCAATACACTCACCCTGATAGACAATGTCAAAACAGTAGTTCCTCAACTAAAAGAGATAGCTGGGGATGCGTATGGCATTACATTGTTGAACGATACCTCTACCTTTATCCTGCACTCCCTGCATGATGTCAAGTTCGATCTTATCTACGGGGCATTTCTGGCCGTACTGATTGTCTTTCTGTTTTTGCGTAATACAACGGCAACACTGGTCTCGGCACTCTCTATCCCGACTTCCATTATCGGGACATTCGCATTGATGGAGTATATGGGGTATGAGCTTAACAAGATGACTCTGATCGGGCTTACATTGGCTATCGGCATCCTGATCGATGATGCGATCGTTGTGATCGAGAATATTTATAAAAAACTTGAGAAGGGGATGGGGCGTTTTGAAGCGGCATATGAAGGGGTAAAAGAGGTTGCCTTCTCCATCCTGGCGATCAGTGCCATGCTGCTGGCCGTCTTTGTCCCGGTCGCTTTTATGAGCGGTATCGTCGGGAAGTTTTTCAACTCCTTTGCCATCACTGTAGCGTTTGCCGTCATCATCTCCTATATAATCGCCTTGACCCTGATTCCGAGTCTGAGCGCGAGGGTACTCAATGAAAAGCAGAGCCGTTTTTATGTGATGACGGAACCCATTCTGGCATGGATCGATCGTGTTTATGTCAAACTCCTCAAGATTGTCCTTCGTTTCAAATGGCTTACCCTGATCGGGATATTTGCACTGCTGTTCGGCTCGTTTTCACTGGGAGGTCATGTCGGTGTCGAGTTTATCCCAAAAGAGGACAAAAGCGAGTTTGAGATCAAGATCAAAGCACCAAGCGGTATAAGCCTTGAAGAGATGACACGTCAGCTCCAGACGCTGCAAGAACGTGTAAAAGCGGATGATGATGTCAAATATACGACGCTGAGCATCGGTTACAACACGGCACAGGAGATCAACAAGGCGATCATCTATGTCAAACTGGTTGCCATTGAAAATCGCAAAAGCTCACAGCAGGATATCGTTCAAAACTATCGTGAAAAACTTCGTGATACCAAAAACCTCTTTATCACCGTTGCCGATATTCCAGCCATCAAAGGAGCCGGGGTGAGTGTCCCCTATCAGCTGGTGCTCAAATCGGATTCACTCGAATCCCTTGCTATTGCCGCAGACAACATCAAAGGGCTGCTCTCTGAAAAAGAGGGGGTCGTCGATATCGACAGCAACTATGAAGCAGGAAAACCGGAGCTTCGCATTGGGGTGAAACGTCAAAATGCTGCACGGTTTGGCATTAGTGCGTTAGAAATCGTCTCGATTATCAATACCGCATTCTCCAGCGACCGCTCCATCAGCCAGTATGAAGAGTTTGGCAAGCAGTTTGATATAACGCTGCGTTTTGATGATGATTTCCGCCGGCAGATCAGTGACCTTAAACGAATGCAGATCACGGCACCCGATGGCCGTAAAGTCTATCTTGAAGGTATCGTGACATTTGAAGAGGGTCTTGGTGCGGCATCGATCTTTCATATGGACAGAGAGCGTCAGACAACGATCTTTGCCGACCTTTACGGTACAGTGCTTGGTGACGCCGTTTCATATACTGAAGAACATATCAAAGAGATGCTTCCAAAAGATGTTGAGTACCGCTTTACGGGTTTTGCCGAAGAGATGGAGAAGACAGGCAAGGCGTTCATGTTTGCCGTACTGCTTACCGTCGTTATGATGTATCTGATTCTGGCTGCACTTTATGAGTCACTGCTCCAACCCCTCATTATCATGGTGGCACTGCCACTGAGCCTCATCGGGGTGTTAACGGCACTTTTCCTCACTGCCAAGACCTTCAACCTCTTTACGATGATCGGCTTTATGCTGCTGATGGGGATGGTAGGTAAAAACGCCGTCTTGCTGGTCGATTTTGCCAACCAGGCGATCAAAAGAGGCCTTTCGACCGATGATGCGATTCTCGAAGCTGGAGAGAAACGCCTGCGTCCGATCCTGATGACCACTTTTGCGATGATCTTTGCCATGCTGCCGCTGGCCATGGGGACAGGGATCGGTTCGGAAACCAAATCACCGATGGCGACAGCGATCATCGGCGGCCTGATCAGCTCCATGGTATTGACACTGCTGGTCGTTCCGGCGATGTACAAGATCATGAATCCGATTGATCAGTGGATGCGCAAGTGGTATGAGAAGCGGATAGATTAAAAAGAATTGAAGGAGCTATAAATGAGCAAAAGTATCTCTTTAGTGTTAGGCAGCGGAGGGGCAAGAGGATACGCACATATCGGTGTGATCGAAACGCTTCTGGACCTTGGCTATGAGATCAAATCCATTTCTGGTTCATCTATGGGAGCGCTCATTGGAGCACTCTATGCATGCGGAAAGCTTGATGAATTTAAGAAGTGGATATTGACACTTGATCTTTTTGATGTTGCAAAACTTCTCGATTTTTCTTTAAGTAGAACCGGAATCATTCAGGGAGACAAGGTATTTCATGTTATCGAAGAGATGATTGGCGATATCATGATCGAAGAGCTTCCTATCTCATATACTGCCGTTGCAACAGACATCATGAAGCAAAAAGAGGTCTGGATCCAAAAAGGGAAACTTTTGGATTCTGTGAGAGCTTCCATCGCCATTCCTACAGTTTTTACACCGAAGATAATAGGAGAACGTTATTTAATCGATGGCGGTGTATTGAATCCTCTGCCCATTGCACCTACGGTATCAGATAATACAGACTTAACAATCGCTGTCAGCCTTAGTGCCAATGTTGCCAAGAATTATAAAGTATCCATTCCAAAAAAAGAGCGGGAAAAAGAAAACGGAATACATAATATCTTTTTTAAACTGCTGCAAAAAACTGAAGACCTAATCGCAAAAGAACCAGAAAACACATCTGGAAAGATGAACATGTTTGATATCATGGGGGATACGATAGATACAATGCAAAATACTCTCTCAGAATTTAAAATAGCAGGATATTCTCCCGACATTATCATAGGCATTCCAAATGATGCATGTGGGTTTTATGAGTTCAACAGAGCGTATGAAATGATCGAACTTGGCAGGATCATTGCCAAAGAGGACCTTAAGGAAAACGTATGAGAAAAGATTCACCCTACTATCTTCCAAGTATAAACATTTTGCAAAGTGCTACTTTGTTTCAAGGTGTTGATGAAGAGATGATGGAAGAAATATTGAGCTATTTCAGCCCTATGACACTGCCAAAAAAAAGCGTTATATCCCCTTCGCAAGCGAAAGAGTCATTTTTTGTCATTATCAGCGGAAGAGTAAAAATCTCACAGATCAACCCGGAAACAGGGCGAGAATATATTATATTTCTTCTTGAAGGCGGTGACGCTTTCGACATTATTTCACTGCTTGAAGGGA
>JAYEMF010000099.1:0-37343 GCA_034717975.1 Campylobacterota bacterium | reverse complement strand
CAAGGGCGACAATAATCGCCAGCAGCAGGTCCTGCAGCAGTGGCTGTTTGGCTAAAGGAAGTTCATTGAAAAGTTTCATAAGTGAAATTATACCCATAAGCGATAATAGAGAAGTGCTTAAGTATAATGTCCCAATTTTTTAACAAGGACTGAGCACACATGGAAATGTTAGCACAACTACTCCCATTTATCTTTTTGATCGGGATTATGTACTTTATAATTATTCGTCCGCAACAGCAGCAGGCGAAAAAGCATACGGCAATGATCGAGGCGCTCGAGAAGGGTGACAAGGTCGTTACAAATGGCGGATTGATCGCTGAAGTGAAAAAAGTGGAAGAGGACTTTTTCAGTGTTAAACTGAATGATGATGTTACTGTCAAGCTGACCAAAGAATCTGTTGCCCGAAAGTATGGGGATGAATCTTAATTATCGCGTTTTAATCTTTGCGGCGGCCATTCTTTTTGGCCTTTTCTTCTCCGCACCTTCACTGTTTCAGACAGAAAAAGGTTCCAAGATCACCTTGGGACTCGATCTTCAGGGTGGTCTCCATATGCTTTTGGGTGTCCGTACCGAAGAAGCAGTCAAATCACGTCTGAAATCAATCGCTTCAAGTATCAAACACTACACAGACCGTAATGAGATTCTTATTGATTCACTTTCGGCCAGTGATGAAGTCGTATCCTTTGTCTTGCTTGACAGTGATGATACCCTTGCCGTGAAGGCGTTCTTTGATGAGATCAAAGGCCTTAACATTGCTATTATCGGTGAGAACTACAGTATCAATCTCACTCCTGAGGCTATTGTAGAGACAGAAAAACAGGCGATCGACCAGGCGATCGAGACGATTCGTAACCGTCTCGATCAGTTTGGATTGGCAGAACCTACCGTCGCCCGTCAGGGTGAGGAGAAGATTCTCGTCGAACTGCCTGGTATCAAGACGCAAGAGGAAGAGCAGCGCGCCCGTGACCTGATCTCCCGTTCGGCCAAGTTAGAGATGATGGCCGTTGATGAAGAGCGCAACATGCGTGTCTACCAGATGAGTGATACCGAAGCGGCGAGCTATGGCGATGTGATTTTAAATGACGCTACTCAGCCGGGCGTTAAGCATCTGATCAAAGAGATCCCTATTCTTGACGGCGGGATGCTGACCAATGCACAGGTCGGATTTGATCAGAACAACCGACCGCTTATCAACTTTACACTTGACGCTGAAGGCGCTCAGATTTTTGGTGATTTCACCGGTAAAAATGTGGGTAACCACCTGGCTATCGTCTTGGATGGCGAGGTTTATTCGGCACCGGTAATCAATGAGCGTATCGGCGGCGGAAGCGGTCAGATCAGCGGAAACTACACGGTTCAGGAAGCTCAGGACCTGGCTATTGCACTGCGTTCAGGTGCACTGCTCGCCCCGATCTATATGATGGAAAAACGTTCAGTCGGTCCAAGTCTTGGAGCAGACAGTATCAAAGCCAGTCTTATTGCATTGATAGGCGGCTTTATGCTGGTTATCGCCTTTATGGTGGTTTACTACCGTGCTGCCGGTGTAGTTGCAAATATTGCGTTGATAGCCAACCTTTTTATCATCCTTGCGGTGATGGCACTCTTTGGTGCAACGTTAACCCTGCCGGGGATGGCGGGTATTGTCCTGACGGTCGGTATGGCGGTTGATGCCAACGTCATTATCTCGGAGCGTATCCGTGAACTGCTCTATCAGGGTGTATCAATCCACAAAGCGATCGAGCAGGGGTACGATAATGCGATACGTGCGATTCTCGATGCCAATATCACGACACTGATCGCAGCGGTCGTACTTTATGCTTATGGTACGGGTGCGATCAAAGGGTTTGCGATCACGATCAGTATCGGTATTTTGGCATCGATGCTGACAGCGATCCTTGGAACGCACGGTATCTATTCGATGTTGGAGTCGCGTATCGCCAAAAGTAAAAACCTCACCTTCTGGTTTGGTGTGAAGGCGGTAAAATAATGGAATTTTTTAAATATACCAGGACCTTCCGTTTTATGGGTAAATCAAAAGCGGCCATGATACTTTCACTTGTATTTGTGTTGGGTTCGTATATGCTTCTTTTTACGAAGGGGCTTAATTACGGTGTAGACTTTGCGGGCGGTACGATCGTTCAGGTAAAATATACACAGGATGCACCGATCGATCAGATGCGTGACCGACTTAAAGGAGAGGCGCTTTTTGCCGGGGCTTCCATCACGGAGTTCGGTTCGCCCCAAGAGGTGATCATCCGCCTGAAAAGTTCATCAGACAGTGTAACGACCGATGTGGGTGACCTGGCACGTGAAGCGTTAAAGGGCACCGGTGAATTTGAGATCCGTCGTGTCGATATCGTCGGACCGAAAGTGGGCGGGGAGTTGCGTGAAAAAGGGATTATGTCCCTGATCCTGGCAACCATAGGAATTCTGATCTATGTCGCTTTCCGTTTTGAGTGGCGTTTCGCCGTAGCATCGGTAATGGCACTGGTCCATGATATCTCGATTGCAATGGGTGCGCTGGCTCTCTTCCAAATAGATGTAAACCTGGATGTTCTGGCGGCACTGCTGACCATTCTTGGGTACTCGCTCAACGATACGATCATTGTTTTTGACCGTATTCGTGAGGGGATCACCACATCGAAAAGTACGATACTGGGTGATGTGATCGACGAGTCGGTGACACGGACCCTGGCACGTACGACACTGACTTCACTGACAACCTTCTTTGTGGTTCTGGCCCTCTTCCTCTTTGGCGGGGAGATCATTCACGGGTTTGCCTTTACACTGCTTGTCGGTATTGTTGTCGGTACCTACAGTTCGATCTTTGTCGCATCCCCTGTTTTGATGCGGTTCGGATTTGATATTAAAGGGTATCGTGCTAAACTTGCTGAGAAAGCTAAGATTAGAGCAGAAAAAGAGCGCATGCGTGCACAGTATGAGCAGGGGACCGTTTAGTTTGAGCAATATCCGGAATAAAGCCCGTATATCTGCGCTGGACGCTGTGTCACTAAAGCACAAAAATGCTCTCGGCATTTTCGTCAAGAAAGTGAAATAGATGTTTGCAAATAGAATGAAACAACTGTAAGGAGTTAGCAAATGGATTGGGGTAAAGTAATTTATGTCTTTTTCACACTGATGAGTCTGACATCGACCGCAGGCTTTTTGTATGAGCACTCTGCCGTGGCACTTTTCGTTGCAGCGAGTCTTAATCTTGTGTCGACTATTTTGAAGATCGGTGTACGCAATCTTCTCGCGGCCGAACTTCTGGCAAGTTCGCTTGTCGCCGATCTGCACCTGATCCCGGCCTTTATTTTCCTTGAGATCGTCGGTAATACGGAGTGGGCGATCGCACTGGCGATCGGTGCGCTTATTGCCAACTTTTTCTCCATGGGACTTGTCTATATTGAAAGTTCCAAGAACCGCGACGAGTACTGATTTCGCTTTAGCGAAGTCAGTCGGTCAGTGAATTTTTTAAAGTGCAGAAAACTGCTTTTTGAAACATTCACCCCATAATGAACACTTCTCTGCCTTGTAAGAGGCCAGTTTTGCCGGAAAGAGTTTAGCATCTGCCTTTAGGTTAGAAGTGCCACAGTGGCGTGTTGATTATAGTAGGAGAGTCTATTGCAATACAATCCACATGAGATTGAAACAAAATGGCAGAAATTTTGGGAAGCCAACCGAAGTTTCGAACCGTCTGATGATTTAAGTAAAAAAAAGAAATATATTCTGAGTATGTTTCCCTACCCAAGCGGACGTATCCATATGGGGCATGTTCGTAACTATACGATCGGTGACGCTTTTGCGCGCCACTATCGTCAGCAGGGGCATAATGTTCTGCACCCGATCGGCTGGGACAGTTTCGGTATGCCGGCAGAGAATGCGGCGATCAAACATAAAGTCCATCCGAAGAAGTGGACCTACGAAAATATCGACTATATGCGCAAAGAGCTGGCCACGCTGGGGTTGTCATTTTCAAACGAGCGCGAGTTTGCCACATCAGATGAACTCTACACGAAATTTGAGCAGGGCTTTATTATCGATATGTTCGAGAAGGGCCTTCTCTACCGTAAAAAAGGGTATCTGAACTGGTGCCCGCATGATCTGACCGTTTTAGCCAATGAACAGGTTGTCGATGGCTGCTGCTGGCGCTGTGATACACCGATCGTCAAAAAAGAGATGTATCAGTACTACCTGAAGATCTCTGAGTACTCCGACGAGCTGCTGAAAGATCTTGACAAACTCCAGAAGGGGTGGCCCAAGCAGGTATTGACGATGCAGGAGAACTGGATCGGCCGTTCAACCGGTCTGGAATTTGATCTTCATCTTGATGCAGAGAGTATTGCTCACCTCAATGGTGATTTTGATGCCTACAGTGTCTTTACTACCCGTCCGGACACGATCTATGGGGTGACCTATACTGCCTTGGCACCGGAGCATGAGATCGTTTCGTATATGCTCGATAAGAGCCTGCTGGATGCCGAGACAGCGGCAGCGATCAATAAAATGAAAAACACCAGTGCCATCGATCGCCAAAAAGAGAAAGCGGGTGTCGCGTTAGGTATATCGGTCAAGCATCCGCTCACCGGTGAGAGTATCCCGGTATGGGTGGCCAACTTTGTCCTGATGGATTACGGAAGCGGTGCTGTTATGGCCGTACCGGCACATGATGATCGTGATTATGATTTTGCCACCAAATATGATCTGAACATTGTCTCGGTTATCAAGCCAAAAGAGGGTGAACTGCCCGAAGGCAAAGCCTATACCGACCCGGGTGTTCTTTTTAACTCAGGGGAGTTTGACAGCTTTGATTCTGAAGCGGCCAAGGGTGCCATTATCGGATATTTTGAACATCATAAGATAGGCCAGAAGGTGATCAACTTCCGACTGAAAGACTGGGGAATCAGCCGTCAGCGCTACTGGGGTGCACCAATTCCGCTGATCCACTGTCCGAGTTGCGGGATCGTTGCCGAGAAGAAAGAGAACCTGCCCGTAGCCCTGCCCGAAGATGTGGAGATTACAGGTGAGGGCAACCCTATCGAGCATCATGATGCCTGGAAACAGTGCAGCTGTCCAAAATGTGGCGGTGATGCGGCCCGTGAGACCGATACGATGGATACCTTCATCCAATCTTCATGGTATTTCCTGCGCTACACAGTGAGTAAAGGGATTCAGCAGGAGAAGGCATTTGATAAAACAGAGGTTGACTACTGGATGAATGTCGATCACTATATCGGTGGGATCGAACATGCGATCTTGCACCTGCTCTACAGCCGTTTCTTTACGAAAATGCTGCGTGATCTTGGTCATATCAATATCGATGAACCATTTGAGAACCTGCTGACGCAGGGAATGGTCCTCAAAGATGGTACAAAGATGAGTAAGTCGAAGGGTAACACGGTTGATCCGGATGCCCTGGTTGAGAAGTATGGTGCCGATACCGCCCGTCTTTTCATCCTGTTTGCTGCACCGCCGACACAGGAACTGGAGTGGAATGACTCTGCTGTTGAAGGGGCATATCGCTTTCTTAAACGCTTCAGCGAACGCTCATCAAATGCATGCAAGATGGAGAAATTGCCTGAAATTGATCATGCATCACTGAGTAAAGAAGAGAAAGCGGCGCGTAAAAAAGTGTATGAAGCGCTTAAACGTGCCGAAGAAGTTTATGGTGAACGTTATACTTTCAATACAATGATCGCCGGCGTTATGGAAGCGATGAATGCCCTGGCAGAACAGGATAATGCTGATGTCTGGACGGAAGGGTACTGGGTACTTCTTGGGATTATGGAGCCGATCGCCCCTCACCTTGCATGGGAACTGAGTGATACGCTGTTTGGTAGAAACAACCTGGGAACGACTGCCATTAAAGAGGAAGTCTTTGTAGTTGACACTCTTCCGATGGGGGTTTCTGTCAATGGTAAAAAGCGTGCTGAGATCGAAGTGGGTGTCGGTGATGACAAAGAGACGATCATCGCTGCTGCCAAGGCAACGGTCGGGAAGTGGATCGAAGGCAAAGAGATCGTCAAAGAGATCGTTGTTCCGAACAAACTCGTCAATATCGTTATTAAAGGGTAAGGTATGGGTATGCGTAAGATCTTTCAACTCCTTTTCCTCTTTACGCTTACCCCCCTGCTCTTAACTCTCTTTTCCGGCTGTGGCTATAAGCCGAGTTCACACTATGCTAAACGTGTGATGGGTGAGACAGTGAGTACCGAAGTGGTGATCTCGATGGAAGATCCTGAAAATACGGTGATCATCAAAGATGCTATCGATGCTGCTGTCATTATGCGCTTCAAATCATCACTGCGCGATCGTGGTAGTGCGCAGAGTCATCTTCGCATTGCATTTAAGGGCGTCTCATTTTCACCGTTACAGTATGATGAAAATGGCTATGTCATTGCTTACAGAACGACAATTCGTTTGGGGATAACCCGCAGGAGCGGCACGGAATCAAAAATGTATAATGTACGTGGAACCTATGACTTTTCTATCCAGGCACAGGCGATTATATCCGATCAGGCACGTTTTGAAGCTATTCGGTTTGGTTCAGCTAAAGCCATTGACAGCTTTATCGCCATGGTAGCTGCAGAGGGAACAAAAACTCAGGAGTAAACAATGACCGTCAATCAAATCATCAAAAAAGCAATCGAACGTCTTAAAAATGAAGGCAAGCTCTTAACCCCTGATTTTTATATGCAGGCTTTTTGTGAAGAGGCTAAACGAGCCGGTATTTTAGTCGAAGATTGCAATCAGGTCGATAAGTTTCTCAATACGTTAGATACCAAACTGCAAAATGAGATCAAGCAGTATCGTATCCGTACCGCTCAGGAGCTGGTGCGTTTTCTTATCTCGAAAATCAACCGGATGCAGCCAACGAAATGTGCGGAGCTGTTGGCATCACAAACTACGCTCAGTAAACGTGTTTTGCAGGCTGTTGAACTACTCCACAATACCGAAGCTTCCAGCCTTGCCAAGAAGACGATTATACTGCTGGATGAGCAGAGTACTCCGGAACAGATCGATCATGTCCGCCAGGCCTGGGTCAATTTCCTTACACTTTATGATGATACATTTTTACAAAAACTTTCACCTTATGGCAGAGTTGACAGCAACGATCTTAAAAAGACAATTGAAAATTTATCGGGTGTAGCCGGAGGGGAAGAGGGAACTGCTCAGCCTTTAAGAGGTGTGGCATCTTTGATGATCGCATCACTGGTCCCTTCGATCGCCTCCAGCGTAAATGACGATATTGCCAATCTGAGTGAGAGTCTTCGCAAAGACCCCCAGTCGCTTAATTCTCAAGGGATGGCCGATGAGATCAGATCAGCCATCCGTTTGCGTATCGCCCTGGATAAGGAGAGTCTCAAAGAGATGGTGATGGCACTGGATATAGTGTTGGATAAACTCTCTTTGCAACTGATCGACCTGATCGAACGCAGTGACAGTTCAACGGTCGAGATTCAGGGGATCAAAAAAGAGCTTGAAGCTTTTGAGACAGAGAAACAGATTGATTTTAAAACAGCACATAAAAAACTCTTTACGATCGCCGTTGCACTTGAAGAGAAAACAGAACTGCTAAGTAGCGATCTGCGTGAACATAGTGATCAAGTGAATGGGTTGAGCAGCCGTGTCAATGAGTTGGAAAAGGAGCTGGCTGTTGCCCAGCATGCATCCAAAGAGGACTTTTTGACCAAGCTTTACAACAAGCGCGCCCTGGATGAGTTTTTACGTATCAAAGAGGGTGAATTTGAACGTTATGGCCGTAACTACTGCGTCATTATGTTCGATCTTGACCTTTTCAAAAAAGTAAATGACACTTATGGCCATGAGGCGGGGGATGCCGTTCTGGCCGGTTTTGCCAAGGTGCTGAAAAAACAGTGCCGCGATGTTGATATTGTCGGACGATTCGGCGGTGAAGAGTTTATGGCGCTGCTTAGTGATACTGATCTAAACGGCGGTATCATTTTCGCCCAAAAAGTCAATGAGCATGTGAAGAAGACCCGTTTTATCTATAAGGGTGAACGCATCGATGTAACCGTCAGTGCAGGTGTTGCCCAGCGTAAAGACTTTCCATCGGTAAAAGCAACGGTCAACTCTGCCGACCAGCATCTGTATGATGCCAAGAAAAATGGACGTAACCGGGTAGAACCGTCACGTTAGGGAAGAGGGAAGTGGTAAGGGAAAAGAGCTTAAGTCTAGCAGAATTTTTAGAGGCGAAACCTCTCTATTATAATGAGATCGATTATGACCGTATGCCTCGTGCATATGCATCGATCAAAGATAAACTGAAACTTCCAAAAATCATTCATATCGTAGGTACCAACGGCAAGGGAACGACAGGGCGTTTTCTGGCCAATGCCCTCTGGCGAAGCGGTTATAACGTCGGGCACTACACCTCACCGCATATTCTTCGTTTCAATGAACGCATCTGGTTTAACGGCGATGCTGTCGCTGATGAGGTGCTCGAAGCGGCTCACGAGCGACTCACTCTCTTGCTGGATCAACACTATCTGGAATCACTGAGCTATTTTGAGTACACCACACTGCTTGCGATACTTATCTATGAAACGTGTGACTGGGTCGTCCTGGAAGCGGGGCTTGGCGGTGAACATGATGCGACCAATGTCTTTCCCAAGGTACTCTCCATTTTTACCCCGATAGACTTTGACCATCAGGCTTTTCTGGGGAGTGATATTGAAGCGATCGCTACGACAAAATTGCGGAGTATGGGTCCTAAAGCGATCATCGGCATGCAGCCGCACAGGGAAGTCTATCTTATTTATAAAGAACTCTGTGAAGTGTGTCATACGGATGGATATGTTGTTCAAGATATTCTTCAAAGTGCCGATCTTGAGACTGTCGAAACCGTAGCAAAAGCACTGTTTCTACCGGAGTATCTGCAGCAAAACCTGATGCTGGGTATGGCGGCAATGAATCTGATTGGAGTACAGCCTAAAGCAGAGTACTTCAGTGATGCGCCGCTTTTTGGGCGTTTGAGCCGGCTGAGTGATAATATCTGGATAGATGTCGGACACAATCAGCTGGCTGCTGCTGCCATTGTACGGGCATTGGCGGGTAAAAAAGTAATTTTAGTCTATAATAGTTACAAAGATAAGGCATACAATCAGATATTGTCCGTGCTAAAACCCATCATTGCTAGTGTAGAGATTATTGATGTCCCTGATGAACGCATTGAAGTTCGTCATAAACTGGAGGATGCCTTGAAGCAGAACAGTATCGGTTACGGTACCTTTTCAAAGATTGACAAATCGAAAACCTATCTTGTTTTCGGATCGTTCAGTGTCGTTGAACAGTTTTTGAAAGCGTACCATGCATAACAGGTTTACCATCACGATCCATGACCTCAATGGGGTCAAGCAGTTCAATCTGCACCAGATCATTAAAAAGGTGATCTTATATATTTTTGTAGCTCTTGCCCTGTTGATTGTCATAGGGACTTCGTTGATCATTTTTCTTGACAACTCACTGGATAAGATCGAAGTAAAAAAGAGAGAGCTTCAAGAGCACAATGCGCAACTGCAGCAGTCAATCGCAGCGACGGAAGGTGATCTGCTTGTAAAACAAGAGGAGCTTTTGGTTGTTGCCGACCGACTTGAAGATATTGAGACACTGATCGGTTTGGCTCCCCAGGAGGAGAGTTCATTGACGGACCGTGTTGAAATTGCGAAACTGACATCGGCACAGCGTGCGGCACTGCTTAAATATATTCCTAACGGCAGTCCGGTAGAGTACAAAGGCATTACAAGTAAGTTTGGATACCGTACGCATCCGACACTGAAGAGACGTGAATTTCATCGCGGTTCAGATCTGCGTGCCGCGATGCGTACCAAGATATTTGCGACTGCAGACGGGGTCATAGAGTATGCCGATTTCCATAAAGCAAGCGGTTATGGCCGCTTGATCATTCTGGATCACAACTATGGATTTAAGACCTATTATGGTCATATGAAAAAGATTCTTGTGAAATCGGGAGAGTATGTCAAAAAAGGCGACCTGATCGGTCTGAGCGGCAACAGCGGTATGAGTAATGGACCTCACTTGCATTATGAGGTGCGTTTTGTTCAGCGTGCGCTCAACCCGTTTTGGTTTATAAAATGGAATATAGAGAACTACTCACAAATTTTCGAGAAGGAGAAACAGGTACCATGGCAATCTTTAATAACAGTGATAAGCCGGGATCATCAACTGGCAAAGCAAGCAGCAACACCACTATCATCACAGAAGGTGCTACTTTCAATGGCGAGATGACACTTAACTGCGACCTCTATGTAGATGGTCACTTTGAGGGGAAAATCGAGTCAGAAAAAATTATCACTATCGGTAAAAACGGAAAGGTCAATGGTGAGATCCGTGCCGGGCACCTTGTCGTTCAGGGCTTGGTTGAAGGTGATGTCGATGTAGAGCGTATTGAGATCAAAGAGAGCGGCCGTGTCAGTGGTATCGTTACTTCATCAGAGTTGGTCATTGAAGCCAAAGGGCATTTTCAGGGAGAGAGCCGTATCAAAGGGGAAGAGCCGCAATCCATAGTTATTGACGAGGAGTCATAAATCAGCGCTTTGCAATGCTGTTTCGCTAAAATAACGCCTCCAGAATATCTTTAAGGGCAGTAATGGCACAGAGCCGTCTTTTCGAATTTTTCAAAACCTCACCATCACCAGAGCTGCTTATCTGCGAAGATGCCAAAGAAGCGGCAGAAGCAGCAGATGTTGCAGCCTATTTTAATCGGGAGTATCTTCTCTTTCCCGACTTCCGTGCCGCCTATCTCGATGACCTTCGCCCTTTTAAAGAGGAGCTGCATCAGCTCTTTGGTGCATTGCGCCGTTATTACAGCGCCGATAAAAAACCATTGGTGATCTCACCGTTAAAGACACTTCTCTTTCCTCTGCCTAAACCTTCACTGCTCGAAGTGACATCGCTTGCATTCGCAGATCGCATAGAGTTCGGAGATTTCAAAGCACAGATGCTTCACTGGGGGTACAGTTTCGTAGATATGGTCCAGGTCGAAGGGGAGATCTCTTTTCGAGGCGATATCATCGATATCTATATTCCAAACAGTGAAAACCCTTACCGTATCTCTCTGTTCGATGATGAGATCGAAGAGATCAAAGCCTTTGAACTCGAATCTCAGCGAACCTTGCCGGATGAGGTGGAGTCAATTGAGATCGCACCGGCATTCTACTCGCTGGATGAATCAGGCTACGAGCGCATTCGTACTGAAGTAGAAACAAGTACAAGCGACAGTTTTGTCAAAGATACCGCATCTCTGGGCTTTTGGTATCTGGATGCATTCGCCGACTCATTTCTGGAAGGAAAAGAAGCCCGTTGTATCAAGCCGATGGAGAGTCTGCTTGATGAAGTCTATGCGATCAGTCAGCCTCAAATAGCACGGGACGTTTTCGATCTGCCGGCAGTGCCTGAAGAGGAGCACTATAAACTGCTTGCCGCCACCGATATTCCGACACTTTTAAATGTGCACAGGGCTAAAAAGATCACCCTGATCGCCAGTAATGAAGCGCAGGTCAAAGGGGCCGGAGTTTACGATACTTCAAAGATTGAAGTACGATATTCGCCAATCATTCTCAATATTATCGGTGATGACGAAGTGGTTATCTCACTCAATAAACCGGTAAAGAAACGCCGCCGACGAAAAAGCTCCATCCTGCTCGATGATCTCAAACCGGGTGATTATGTCGTACATGAAGAGTATGGTGTCGGGGTCTTTGAGAAGATAGAGCAGGCGGAGATCCTTGGCGGGGTGAAAGATTTTATCGTTATCCGCTATCAGGGAGATGACAAGGTCCTGTTACCGGTAGAAAACCTCGACTTCATCGACCGCTATATCGCTTCGGGCGGTTCATTGCCGGTGCTTGACCGACTGGGCAAGGGGAGTTTCGGACGCCTCAAAGAGAAGGTGAAAAAGCGCCTCTTTGAGATCGCATCGGAGATTGTCAATACAGCGGCTTCACGGACGCTTATCCAGGCACCGAAGATCTCCATCTCCAAACAGGAATTGAAAGCATTTCAGGCTCAGGCAGGGTTTGAATATACTGCCGATCAGACCGAATCGATCGATGAGATCATCAGCGATATAGCCTCCGGGCATATTATGGACAGGCTGCTCAGCGGTGATGTCGGCTTTGGAAAGACCGAGGTCGCCATGAATGCGATTTATGCAACCGTCAAAGCAGGATATCAGGCGGCACTGATCGTTCCGACGACCCTGCTCAGCTCTCAGCATTTTCGCTCCCTTGAGGAGCGCTTTGCCGATACAGGCATCGGGATCGCCAAACTGGACCGGTTTATTACGCCAAAGACGAAAAAGGCAGTATTGGCTGCTCTGGAAGACGGGAGTGTTCAGGTAGTCGTGGGAACGCATGCCCTTTTTGGCACATCGTTCAATAAACTGGGTCTGGTCATCATCGATGAAGAGCATAAGTTTGGGGTGAAACAGAAAGAGAAGCTCAAACAGCTCTATGAAAAAGTGCATCTGCTCTCCATGAGTGCCACACCGATCCCGCGTTCACTCAATCAGGCACTCAGCTCCATCAAGACGATGAGCCAGCTGCTTACAGCACCGAGTGAACGGCAGGGGGTTCGTACCTTTGTCAAAGCGTATGACGAAAAGCTGGTCAAAGAGGTGATCCTGCGGGAACTCCGCCGTGGCGGTCAGGTCTTTTATGTCTTTAACAACATCGATCATATGCCGATCAAGATGACCCAGCTCAATGCGATACTGCCGGACCTTCGTATTTTAATGCTGCATTCAAAGATCTCGGCCGTTGAGACGGAAAAAGAGCTGCTCAGGTTTCAAGAGGGTGAGTATGACCTTCTCTTAGCCACCTCCATCATTGAGTCAGGTATCCATATGCCGCAGGTCAATACGATGCTGATCGATGGGGCAGACCGCTTCGGCATTGCCGATCTGCATCAGCTCCGCGGACGTGTGGGACGAGGTCATGTCGAGGGGTTTGCCTACTTTATTGTGGAAGATAAAGAGACGCTGACCGATGAAGCGAAAAAGCGTCTGGTGGCGCTGGAGTCAAACTCGTTTCTCGGAAGCGGCTCGATTCTGGCCTATCATGACCTTGAGATCCGCGGCGGCGGTAACCTGGTGGGTGATGCACAGAGCGGGCATATCAAAAATATCGGGTATTCGCTCTACCTGCGTATGCTGGAAGATGCGATCAAAGAGCTGAGCAATACGCAGGAGACCACGCGGGCAAAAGTAGATATCAAACTCACGATCAGTGCGTACCTGAGTGATGAGGTGATTGGACATGATCGTTTGAGGTTAGAGCTCTATCGTCGTTTGAGCCTCTGTGAAGAGCCGACGGAGGTATATGAGATCGAAGAGGAGATCATTGACCGTTTCGGAAAGCTCGATATATCGACCAAGCAGTTCTTTGAACTGATGGTGATCAAACTGCTCGCCCTTGAGAAGAAGGTGAAGACTGTAAGCAATTATGGTCAAAACATCGGGATCGAATATGTTAACGGCGCCAAAGAGAGCCTTAAATCAGATAGTAAAGATGATGATGATATTATCAAGTCGGTATTGCACTATCTGCGCAGTGCCAAGCCGAAAGTGCTCTGAGCATTGAGTGAAAAGTAACAGGAAAAAGAGATGAGAATTGCGTTTATCGGAGATATTGTCGGTCGTCCGGGGCGGAGTATGGTAAAAGAGCATTTGAACGCTTTGCGGGATGAGTATGAGATCGATTTTGTCATAGCTAACTATGAAAATGCATCGCACGGTTTTGGCCTGACGCCTAAAAATGCCAAAGAGCTTTTTGATAACGGCATCGATGTAATGACCGGAGGCAATCATACCTGGGATAAAAAAGAGATCGTCGGCATGTTTGACCATTTTGAGATCTTGCGTCCACATAACTATCCTGCCGGTGTACCGGGGAGCGGTTGCAAACTTTATGAGGTCAATGGTGAACAACTCGCCGTGATCAATCTGATGGGACATTACAGTATGCCCATGACGGACAACGCTTTCCGTAAAGCCAAAGAGACAGTCGAGTCACTTCGCAGTGAAGGGGTCAGGCATATCTTTATCGATTTTCATGCTGAGGCGACCAGTGAAAAGCGTGGTATGATGATGATGCTTCAAGGCGATGTGAGTGCGATTATAGGAACCCATACCCATGTCAGTACCGATGATTTTCAGATCAGCAACGGTACGGCTTATCTGAGTGATATGGGATTGACCGGCTGTCGTGACAATGTGATCGGGATGGATGCCAAGGTGCCGATCGAGCGCTTCTTGACGGGTCTGCCGGGACGTTTCGATGTACCGACATCCTGTAAAAAGATTTTGCAGATGGCCGTTATGGAGTTAGATAACGGTCGATGTATCAATGCCATAAAGATCAAACAGCTCGATGATGGCCGCCGTATGGTTACCGAAGCATGGAGTGAGGATAATGGAGCTGAGTGACTCCTATGATCTCTACCTATGGCTGGAGGACCAGGACCTTTTAGCGGAAAAGCTACCACTGTGGTGGCCCGAATACGGAACGTTTGAAGTGCTTGTCGGTGCCATCCTTACCCAGAATACAAAGTGGGAAAAAGTTGAACGATCCCTTCAGAACCTTCGCTCGAATCATCTGCTTTCCCTCGTTGCACTGAATGAGTGTGAGAGTGATCTGCTGATGCGCCTGATCCAGCCAAGCGGGCTTTATAAAAGCAAGGCAAATTACCTTCAAAAGCTGGTTTACTCTATTGTTGATGCGTATGGTGATTTTGAGACCTTTGTCGAAGAGGTAGATCGTGAATGGCTGCTTGCTCAAAAAGGGGTGGGGCCGGAGACGGCTGATTCGATCCTCTGTTATGCATGCAGACGGCCGGAGATGGTTGTCGATGCCTATACGGCCAGACTGCTTGTATCGTTTGGCTTGGAATATGAAGCGTATGATGATATCAAAGCGTGGTGCAGTGAGGGGTTGCAGAGGGTATTTGATGAGAGTCAGCTACCTGAGAAGTATGCACTGTTTCACGGAATGATCGTAGAGTATGTCAAAGCTAACTCAAAAGGGAAAACCGTTAGAATCGATAACTATATTTAGGGCACCTCTAAAAACCCTGGATATCATCAGCGTTACATACATTTTCGTGATCAAGGCAGGTTCTTGTCAGCGTAGCAGGGCTACGGTGGCAAGGTTCTAACGCAGACTCACGGACATGTATGTAACGCCCTTCGGGAGGGCAAATAAGGCACAATCTTCCGTCCTAAAATCTCTTGAATTACCTATGGGTAGTCCTTCAAGATTTTAAAACGAAATCTTGCACCTTCTTTGCCCTCTGATGATATCCAGGGTTTTTAGAGGTGCCCTTTAGAGGTACCCTTTAAGGATCAGGTAATGAAATATGTTTTAATTTTTTTAACGTTTGGTTTGCTCTTGTTTAGCGGTTGTTCACAAAAAGAGTTTACAGATGGAGTTAACGATATGGGTGATGACATAAGCAATGTAGTCAAAGGGAAGAATTAGACTTTTGACTGAATGGTGATCTTTGTTGCTTCAAAAAGCTCTTTGGCTTTTAGGATCATCGGTTCCTCCAAAATGGAGTTGCCGTCAAACTCCGTGGCGACTTCATCATTGGTATCACACCCAGTGACACAGCTTCCACTTCCTGTCTCAACCTCTTCGGTCATAGACGCCGGTTGAGGGTCGTTCATTGAAGACGGTGTTTCACCGCCTTCAGACTTTCCCGCGAAATCTTCTCTCTCCTCTGTTTGAGGGGATGACTCTATCTGACGACTGCACGGGAGATGTTTTATCTGGGTATCAAACCCATAAATCTCGCGTACAAACTGTTTGATCACACTGTAGCCGTGACGCAGCTGCTGTTTACAGCTCTCATCGGCACAGCTCTCCCAAGTCAGCACACCGTTTTCATAAGAGGTGAAATAGACCTGATTGCTGAAGCATTCGCCCAGTTCTGCATTGCGGTCACTAATCTGTTCACAGAGTGCTTTGAAATTTATCTCACCTTCTGAACGTGTTGGTACCGTCTGCTGGAGAGGCTCTGGTTCTTCCATCGCTGTAGTCGTTTCGACTGGTTCAGTTGGTATATCAGCTGCTACCGACTGATTGGTGGAAGGCAGTGGCACTTCCTCAACAGGGGCCTCTGTCATCGGTATGGGGGGTGAACTCTCGACCGGTGTTTCATCTTGATCTCTCGCAGAAGGAGTCTCAACAGGAGGAGCCATTACAGGTTCGGGTATGCTGATGGAACTTGGACGTTTTACTTCTCTCTCCAATGATTCGATCATCTGGTCGATCTCTTTGACACGCAGGGCCTCGACCATTTTAAAAAAGATAAGACTCAGGACAAAAGTGCCGTCGGCATTGATGGCGAAGAGGGATTTTGCATCACTGAGTATACGGAAAAAACGCTCAAGAATCAAGGTGCTGAAAAGTGGGTCCTTGGCATATAACCGCTCTTTAAGATAGGCGATCAGTTCATCGACGACCATCTCCGCTTCATAATCTTCAAGTTCTTTGGTAAAGGCAACCAACTGGGCGTAATCTTTGGAGAAGACGGCTTTAAAGATGGCGGCAATGAATTCCGGATCGATCAACCCAAGCATATCGGTGACGGTCTTGACATCGACAAAGTTTTTGGAGTAGATGATCGCCTGATCGAGCAGGGTAAGGGTGTCGCGAAGACTGCCTGAGCCGCTTCGTGCGAGAATTTCAAGTGCCTCATTCTGGTACTCGATCCCTTCAAGCTGCAAAATATGGGCAAGATGATGAACGATGTTCTGTGATGAGATCTTTTTAAAACGGAAATGCTGGGTACGACTCAGAATGGTCGCCGGCAGTTTCAGCGGATCTGTCGTGGCCAGGATAAACTTGACATAGGCCGGCGGCTCTTCAAGGGTTTTCAGCAGGGCATTAAAAGCCTCTTTTGTGAGCATATGCACTTCATCAATAATGAATATTTTAAACTGTGCCGATGAAGGTTTGTATTTTGTATGTTCGATGAGATCACGGATATCATCGATCTTGCGACTCGATGCCGCATCCATCTCGATAATGTCCATATGACGGGACTCTTTGGCCATGAGACAATGTTCACATGCGCCACATGGCTTTGAGGTGGGACCATGTTCACAGACAAGGGCTTTGGCGAAGATCCGTGCTGTTGATGTCTTCCCAGACCCGCGCAGTCCCGAAAGCAGGTAGGCGTGGGACAGGCGTTTGGAGTCAAGGGCAAGAGAAAGGGTCTGGGAAATAGTCTCCTGACCGATCAGTTCATCGAAACTCTCCGGTCGATATTTTCTCGCTAATACTTCAGAACTTGCTTTCACATCTTGCCTTGATAATTTATGTTTTTGAGTTTATCATAGGATGGGTTAAGCACGGTTTAGTGTGGCAGGCTGTCATCATTTTTCCAGAAGTTAACTTTCTTTTTTAAGAGAGATTGTCATAGAATTGAAAAGAGTAAACCAAGAAGGATATATATTGAAAAAAATTGTAACAGCGGTCCTTACCCTCTTGCTGACATCAAGCTTGATCAATGCAGAGGAGAGTAATGAGCTTTCCGGCTTCTATGTAGGTGCCGGACTTGCCATTCATGCGGTACCCAATGACTGGGATGATAACGGTCTAGGCCTGGTGCTTAAAGGAGGTGCGGCGTTGCCTCAGGTGCTGAACAACCTTGGTATGGAAGTTGAACTGACGACGTCACTGTCTGATCCCGAAACACATAACGGACATGATGTCAGTATCTTGACGCTTGCGGGATATATGACATATAATATCCGTTTTCCGGACTCGCATATCTTTGTCCGTCCGCGTGCTGGTTTCATCTTGCCAAACCTTGGTGACACTAAAAGTGTAAACTCGCGTAATTTTGGGATTTCAACCGGAATCGCAGCAGTAGTAGAACTCAATAAACAGATGAATGTCTATGGAGACTACACTAATCTTGGTGAAAACATCAATAACTATACAGTAGGTGTCGAGCTGAAGTTTTAAGCTTTTTTGACTTCTTCAGCGATACTTAGGTGTAGAGGTGCCGCTCAATGACATCAACGATATCATCGATACCGAGATGAAGCGGTTTTAGCAGGATCTGTGTCGCCGCAAAATCTGAACGTTCGATACTTATTGCCAGTGCGAAGATACGGCCGAGTTTTCCTGTACGGGTGAGCAGTGCTTCATGGATATCATCGGTAACATAAAAGTTTTCCAGGACAGTGGCCAGCGGGACATTGAAGACGGCTTCGAGCAGGGACATGAAACTTAGAAAACGGATCTGTTCACTCATCGCCTTCATATCTGCCGGATGGATCAGGTCGAGCAGATCAAGCATCAGATCGATCCGCTTTTGAATCAGGAGGGAGTGTGAACTCTTTTCATTCTTGATAGACTTGCCCGATTTGGAGTAGATGATCATAATCAGCCACTGCTGCAGCTGTTTTGTACCCATCGCCTCAATGACCTCTCGGATGGAAGAGGTCTTTCTCTCTTTAACGATCCCCGTCGAGTTGGCAAACTGAAGCAACTGCATGGAGAGTTCATTGTGCTTTTGGAAAACATCTGTCAATTCATTTAACGGGGTGCCTTGCTGCAGGAGATTGAAGAGATTGATGACTCCCAGATGTTTCGGATCGATTCTGTTCTGCTGAATGAGATGGGGTTTGGCAAAGAAATAGCCTTGAAAATAATCAAAACCGAGCTCTTTATAGGTCTCATACAGTTCATGAAATTCAACTTTCTGCGCGATCAGTTTAAACTGTCCATAGTGATTGAGCTGGCTCTCAAGCTGTTCAATATCCGTCAGCATCGTGTCGAATTTTGCATAAGTGATATAGGGAAAGATATCAACAAAATTTCGGTAATACTCTTTTGTCAGGGTGACATTGTCCAGAGCAAACGTGTAGCCCAGTCTGTACAGCTCCGCGATCGCTTCGATCTCACGGTGGGTCATTACCATATTTTCAGAGATCTCAAAGACAAAAGCTTCTTTGGGAAGGTTATGTAAAATATTGGTTAGCAGGATATCGCTGTTGACATTGATAAAGGCTTTGGCATCACCGATTCCGCTTTGTAAGCCAATCTGATTGAGTAGGTTGACCAGGACGTTTGATGTTGCAAAACGTGGAGAGTTATCCTCACTGTTTTCGATTTCATTGCGATAGAAAAGCTCATATCCGAAAATCTCTTTTTCTCTATTAAGAATGGGTTGACGTGCAAGGAACAGCTGAGTTGACATAAATATCCTTTTCTTCTACAACGATTATACACTAACTTTAACCAAGGAATGAATTAAATAGTCTATAATTAGATCAATAATAGTAATGGATAAGTGATGAAAGAACCAAAAACGGTCTACCTGAAAGATTATACTCCCTGTGCTTACAAGATAACAAAATGTACGCTTGAATTCGATATCTATGATGATTATACGATCGTGACCAATCGGATGGAGGTTGTCAGTGAGGCTAAGAGAGGGGAACCATTAAGACTTGATGGCGAAGCCTTGAAGCTCGAAAGCTTGAAATGTAATGGTAATACGCTTCCGCAGACGCAGTATCGTCTGAGCCCTTCTGTGCTGGAGATCGACAGGTTGTCTGAGCAGTGTACGCTTGAATTGGTGACAACCATCTATCCGGATGACAACAGTGCCCTTGAAGGGTTGTATCGATCGGGAGAGATTCTCTGTACGCAAAATGAACCGGAAGGTTTCCGCCGCATCACATTCTTTCTGGATCGGCCGGACAATATGGCGCGTTTCAGAACAAAGGTCATTGCCGATAAAGCCCGTTATCCGATACTGCTTAGCAATGGGAACAAGGGGGAAAGTGGTGATCAGGGAGAGGGGCGTCACTGGGTGGTCTGGGAGGATCCTTTTCCAAAACCGACCTATCTTTTTGCTTTAGTTGCCGGGGAGCTTGGTTCGATCCATGACGCTTTCACGACGATGAGCGGCCGCGAGATCGAGCTCAATATCTATTGTGATCCGGGTAACGAGTCCAAGTGCCATCACGCGATGCGCTCACTGAAAGCCTCGATGAGGTGGGATGAAGAGGTGTATGGCCGTGAATATGATCTGGATATCTACAATATTGTCGCTGTTGACAGTTTCAATATGGGGGCGATGGAGAACAAGGGGCTCAATATCTTCAACTCGCACTATGTCCTTGCCGATGAAGAGACCGCTACCGATCAGAATTTTCTTGGGATTGAGAGTGTCATCGCCCATGAGTATTTTCATAACTGGACGGGTAACCGCATCACCTGTCGCGACTGGTTCCAGCTGACGCTTAAAGAGGGACTTACCGTCTTTCGCGATCAGAGTTTCAGCGCCGATATGAACTCGGAAGTCGTCCAGCGCATCAGTGATGTCAAGGCGCTGCGTGAACGCCAGTTCATTGAAGATGCCGGACCGACGGCGCATCCGATCAAACCCGACCATTACATCGAGATCAATAACTTCTATACGGCTACCGTCTATGAAAAAGGGGCTGAGGTGATACGGATGATCCACACCATGCTGGGAGCCGAACGTTTTAGAAAAGGAACAGACCTCTATTTCAAAACCTTTGACGGTCAGGCGGTAACGACAGAAGACTTTATCTGGGCGATGAGTAAAGGCGGAGGGGTTGACCTGACACCATTTATGAACTGGTATCATCAAGAACGCACACCGGAGCTGCTGGTAGAGGGAAAATATGATGAGGCAAATAGCTGCTATTCGGTAACATTGACGCAGAAAATTTCCAAGAATGTTCATCATCAGGAGCAGGGGCATTACACTTATCCACTGGGTATCGCTCTGTTTGCAGAGGATGGTTCAGCACTGCCGTTAAAGTGTGATGCAGCCGATCAGCCACTGCTGGATAGAGGCATTTTATTGATCAATGCGCGCCAGACAGATTTTACTTTTTCAGAGATCACTACTGCCCCGAAACTTTCACTGAACCGTCACTTTACCGCACCGATCAAAGTGGATTATGAGAGTGCCGATCATGCCTTTTTGATGAGGCATGAAACCGATGGTTTTACACGCTATGAGGCTGCACAGGAGTATGCCCTCAAAGTGATAGAGTCGATCATACATGGCCAAGCGGTAGATTCGCACTACATCGAAGCATACGGCTATCTGCTTGCCGATGAGAAGATAGACCTGATGTTTAAATCCCAACTCCTTGAACTGCCAAGTGTATCGGCATTGATGCAGCGGCAGGAGATCATTGATGTGGTACCGATCTATGAAGCAAGAGATCAGCTTCAACGTCTTTTGGCACAGCACCATTTTGAAATGATGGCAAGATTGTATGATGAGCTTTACGAACCTGAGAATATATCACTAGATGCAGCCAGCATGGGAAAACGTGCCTTGAAGAATAGACTTTTAGGCATGATGATCTTATTGGATGAAACTTCCGTTATACAACGCTGTAAAGCGCAGTATGAGAATGCAAAAACGATGACAGACCGTATCACCGCGCTTGATCTGCTGGAAAACCATCAGCCGGAACTGGCACAAATGGCACTGCAGGATTTCTATACCCGATACTCCGGCGATACCCTTGTGATGAACAAATACTTCTCCATCCTTGCCGCATCGGAACGCGAAGGGACAATCGACAGGGTGCAGGCACTTGAAAACGATCCGGCATATGATCGCAAAGTTCCAAACCTGGTGCGTTCACTTATCGGTGTCTTTGCACGTAACCACCTTCATTTTCATGCCTCTTCCGGGTATGGCTACAGCTTTGTTGCCGATAAGATCATCGAACTTGACGCAATAAATCCTCAGATTGCTTCAGGGCTCTCTGGAGCATTTAAACAGTATGACCGGATGAACGAGCAGAACAAAGCAGTTATGAAAAGAGAACTTGAGCGTATTTTGGCTTCATCAGAACTCTCAAAGAACGTGTATGAGATCGTAGAGAAAATATTGGAAACAAAATAAAACAGCGTATTTTATCAATGTGATAATATAGTAATTATAAGCTCTGCAAAACATTTAAAAAAAGCATGTAAAATTAGGTTTTAATCTTCTCGGGATTAATTCCCCGACCCTTGGGTCGTAACATTTTGTTGATTGAAATTGAACAATAGCTTGCAAAGTCAAAGTGAAAAACTTTGGAAGCTTTAAAGTTGGCTAATACCCCGTTGCTTGCGACGGGGATAAGCTGAACAAATGTCAGTCTTCACGACTGATTTTATTTTAAAAAGTCACCACTTATTTAAACTTAACTGCACAGAGGTGAAAGCCTTTTTGCAGTTTACTACCTTCCCTCTGCTCTTATCATTTGATATAACTTCTGCCCATATATTGCAGTAACGATTGTGCTATACTGCAACCAACTATTTTTTTGTGAGGTATCTATTGGTAACTGACCGCATCCCGCACCTTTCTTCAACACTTACTCTCTTTGTCGATGCAAAAGAGGAGATAGTAAAACAGTGGGTAGAGTATCCGTCTCCACATGAAGTTCTACTGCATCACGGGATTGATACAGAAACATTCAGAGAACTCTTTGCCGGAAGTGTTTTTGATTATTTTATTGAGGTGATCCGTGGCACTCAGGAGATTGGCGACTGTCCTGTAATGGCCACTTTTTTGAACTTTCTCAAAGACCGTGATGTTACTTCTGCCGAGCTCTTTGTTATCTGCAGCCATTTTCGTAAAGCTATGATCGATTTTACTTATATAAACGGTATCGATAACCGTGAGTTGATTGATGAGATCAGTTCGGTTTTCGATCTCAATTTTGCCGGTGTACTGAAGATGTATTCAGAGAGGATATATGAAAAAGAGCTGGAACTGGAAGAGAGTGTCAAGTTGCTCAATGAGTATAAACGGGCTATTGACGAGAGTGCACTTGTCTCTAAAACCGATCTGAACGGTATCATGACTTATGTAAATGACAATCTGGTCAACGCGTGCGGATATTCACATGATGAAGTGCTTGGAAGAACCCATAATGTTATGCGTCATCCGGATATGCCCAGCAGATTTTTTAAAGTGATGTGGGAAACAATACAGCAGAAGAAAGTCTTTAAGGGGACGATCAAAAACAGAAAAAAGAATGGAGACTATTTTTATGTAGATGCAACGGTTCTGCCGATTACCGATGCGCAGGAGAATATCACCGAGTATATCTCCATCAGTTATGAGGTGACAAAACTTGTCGATGCAAGGCAGCAGGCGGTAGATGCAGGACAGGCCAAGGACTATTTTCTCTCCAACATGTCGCATGAGATTCGAACCCCGCTTAATGCAATTTTAGGATTTGTCTCTATTCTTATCGATGAGCAGCCGACTTCCAAACAGAGAAAATACCTCGATATCGTTCAGAAAAGCGGTGAAAACCTGTTGAGTATTATCAATGATATTCTCGATTTTTCCAAGCTTCGAAGCGGCGAATTTACGATTGAAGCACGCCCTTTCATTCTTCATGAAGAGCTGTCTCAGACACTTGAACTTTTTGCGGCATCAGCTAATGAGAAAGATATCACTCTGCTCAGTTTTATCGATCCGAAAATCCCTTATAACCTGATCGCCGATCCATTGCGGATCAAACAGATCATTGCCAACTTACTGAGCAATGCCATCAAATTTACACCGTTTGGCGGTAAAGTTGAAGTGGAAGTAACATGTCCTGTTGAGGGAGAGCTGGTAATTAGTGTACATGACAGCGGGGTTGGGATCAGCAGTGAGGATCAGCAGAAAATATTTAATGCCTTTGCCCAGACACAGAACAGTTCAACCTACCTTTATGGGGGAACAGGGCTGGGACTTTCGATCTGTATGCAGTTGGCAGAACATATGGGCGGATCTATTGATGTGGCTTCCGTAGATGGAGCTGGGAGTACATTCACCTTATCACTGCCGGTGACAGTCAATGAAGATGGCTGCAATATCGATATATTCGACGCTGAAGCATTTAAAAAGCTGCATGTCGGTCTATTGCAGCCGGGTGAAGAGGAGTCGCAGAAGGTGACGCTGCTTAGACGTTACTGGGATGTGTTCAATCTTAATGTTGAGGTCATCCATACATTGGATAAATGCGATTGCGATCTGATATTTTTTATAGACAGTGAGATGGATGATCTTCTGCGTCAAGGGTTGATACATCAACAGACCCCGGCCATCGCTATTATGGACTATCTGAAAGAGACCTATGACAGTGTCAGTCATATCGCGGCACTACATTTTCCTATCTACTGCGCGAAACTCTATAATGCATTCCTGGAGGCGATGCAGATCTCGCCTAGTGGTGAAAAAACCGCTGAAAAAGGTCAGATGCAGCGACAGTTTGATGCCAGGATGCTGGTGGCCGAAGATAATGTCGCAAATCAGGAGCTGATCAAGATCATTCTTCATCGCTACGGCATAGATCATGTCGTCGTACCGGATGGCTTTGAAGCACTGAACCTCTATAAGAGATCCCGTTTTGATATGATATTGATGGATGAGCAGATGCCACGGATGAACGGTATCGATGCTACCAAACAGATCATTCTCTATGAAGATAAACACAATATCACCCATACCCCGATTGTCGCTTTGACAGCCAATGTGATCAAAGGGGCGAAAGAGCGTGGGCTTTCAGCCGGTTACGATGCTTTTCTTGGCAAACCGATTGTCATCAGGGAACTTGAAAAAGTGTTTGAACAGTTTCTGGACGAGAGTGGTGAACGCCATATACTCGTTCCTGATGAAGCAGATAAAGGTCGTATTCATGGCGTTGATGAAGCCAAACTGATCAAAGAGCTGATGCTGGAACCTGAACAGCTGCTAATGCTTATGGAAGTCTTTCTTGCCAAGATGGAGAAGACGGTCCCTCAACTTGAGCGGGCCATTGATAATGGAGTATTTGAAGAGGTGGCAAAACTGGCACATAGCATCAAAGGGTCCAGTGCCAATTTTCGTATTAAAACTGTTCAAAATTTAGCAAAGTGTATTGAGGAGGCCGCGATGCACTCAGATGAGAGTTGTGATTTTAAAAAACTGTTTGAAGCGTTAAAAGTGGAGTTGGAGAATATTTACATCGAAGATTAGTCTTCGATATGAGAATCGTAAAGTAAACGATAACTGCTTATCGTTTATAGATTCGGAACCAAAGGTGTTGTACAAAGTACCACCGTCGGCCAGTACTAAGAGAAATTGAGAATCAATCTTCGATATAGTACCCGATCCCTGAAGCATTTTTAATGATCTCGGTCGGGAGTTTGTTGCGTAAGCGCCAGACAAGGGTACGAACACTGTTTTCAGTCGCTCCCTCTTCTTCCCAGACATAATTGATAGCCTGCTCAAAACTGACAACGAGACCAAGTTGTGCAACAAGCAGACGAATAAAAGCATTCTCCTTCTTGGTCAGCTTGATCTTCTTGCCATTATAAAATGTTTCACACACACTGATATCAAGGTGATACCCGTTTCCAAACGGTACGATCGGCTTATCTATAACCTTTTTGTTGTAGAGTAGTTTTTCAAGATTAAGTTTGTCAACTTTAAGATCGCCGATCTCATCATTTCGCTGACGCTCTTGTTCATACTTATGCATGGCCATCTGAATGGTGGCATTCAGGCTTTGCGGATCAAATGGCTTAAGGATGTAACCGTACGGTTCGGTCAGTTTTGCCTGATTGATAATGTCATTATCTGAGTGGGCAGTCAAAAAGATAAATGGCAGGGCATATTTGTCACGGATAAAAGAGGCAAGCTCGATTCCGTCATTACTCTTTTGCAAACTGATATCGATCAGGATGATCTGCGGTTCGTAAACTTTGATCTTATTCCGTGCATGAATGGCAGTGTCTGCGATTGAAACAACATCATATCCCTGCTTCTCAAGGGACATTTTAAGATTCATTGCGGTTACTTCATCATCTTCAACAATAAGAACCTTGAATTGGCTCATGATGGGACTTCCTTTATCTGTTTTCTGAGGAGTTATATCAGATTAAATTATCTATCTAAAATGGTATTTTATCATATTATTTCGAATTGTGATAAAAAATTGATAGAAACCTACCAAAAAAATGTGTTAAATTTCTATTTTTTCACAAAATAGCCATAACGCATAAATCGTGCTTAGCTTTTGGATAAGAAAAGTCGATTTATCCCTTCTTTAACACTTCTTTGCCATAATCACGCGCTAATAGTAAATAATAATGAAAGCTGAATGACAATGTTAGATTTTACAAAATTCACCAAATATTCCAAACCAGGGCCACGCTATACGAGTTATCCGACAGCGCTTGAATTCAGTGATGCGTTTACCTATGAGACCTATCTGAAAAAACTTCAGGAGCAGGATACTTCCCGTCCACTGTCGCTCTACTTTCATCTTCCGTTTTGCCGCAATGCCTGTTATTTCTGCGGTTGTAACGTTGTTTTTACCTCTAAAGAGGAGAAGATGCTTCGCTATGTCGACTATCTGAAGCGAGAGATGGAGATATTAAGCCGGCACCTCGATATGTCACGTGAAGTGATTCAGCTCCACTTCGGTGGCGGGACACCGACATTTTTTACAGCCTCTCAGCTCAAAGAGGTTATTGAGATGATCCGCAGTCATTTCAAAAACTTCAGAGCTGATGCCGAGATCAGTTGTGAAATCGATCCGCGCCATATTGATGAAGATCAGATGAAAGTACTCAGCGAAGGCGGTTTCAACCGCGTGAGCTTCGGTATCCAGGATTTCAATGAGAAAGTGCAGATTGCCGTGCACCGTGTTCAGCCCTATGACGTTACCAAAGCAGCGATGGATCTCGCACGAAAATACAATATGCACAGTGTCAATGTCGACCTGATCTATGGGCTGCCTTACCAGTCGCTGGAGACGTTTAAAAAGACACTTGAACTGGCATTGACGCTCAATCCTGACCGTTTTGCCGTTTTCAACTATGCCCATGTACCATGGATGAAAAAGACAATGCGCAAGATCGATGAGACAACTCTTCCGCGGCCGGATGAGAAGCTGCAGATCATGCAGTACACCATTGACTATCTTACCAGCAACGGCTACAAAATGATCGGTATGGACCACTTTGCCAAGCCTGAAGATGAACTTTTCAAAGCGATTGAGAAGGGTGAGCTGCACCGTAACTTTCAGGGTTATACGACCAAGGGCGGTGCGGATCTGATTGGTGTGGGGCTTACCTCGATCGGTGAAGGTGTGGACTATTACGCGCAGAACTTTAAAGATATGGCTTCGTATGAAGCGGCTATCGATGCCGGAAAGCTGCCGTTTCAGCGCGGTGTCGTTCATAGTGAAGATGACCTTGTCCGCCAGTTCGTCATCATGGAACTGATGAGTAACTTTAAACTTGATATCAAGCGTTTTGAATCGGTATTCGGTCTTGATTTCAAAGAGTACTTCGCCGATGCGATCGATGCTCTGCAGCCGTTTATCGCTGATGACCTTCTCACGATGAGTGATGATAAGATCGAATGTTCACAGACAGGAACCCTCCTGATCCGCAACATTGCGATGCCGTTTGACGCCTACATGAAAAAGCATGCGGCCAATCAAAAGACCTTTTCAAAGACGGTATAGATGAGCAGGTTAGCGGGAGACATCTTCAACTTTTCCGAAACATCGGATGCCTGTATCAAGTGCGGGAAGTGTATTCCTGTCTGTACGATCCATAATGTCAATGCCGATGAGGTGACCTCTCCGCGGGGTTTTATTGATCTTCTTGGGGCTTATCAAAAAGGGAAACTCCCGCTCGACAAGAACGCCAAAGATATTTTCGAGAGCTGTTTCCTATGTACCAACTGTGTCGATGTCTGCCCGAAATCACTGCCGACCGATATGGTGATCGAGCAGGTGCGTGCCGATATCGCCGACAAGTTCGGGATCGCATGGTTCAAAAAGGCCTTTTTCTACCTGCTCCGACACCGTTTCACAATGGATATTCTCTTTAAACTTGGCTACGCCTTTCAGACGTGCGGTTTCAAGATCAAAGCCGAACAGCAGTCGATGGAACCGCGTTTCAAACTTCCTATTATAAAGAAAGATCGCCTATTGCCAAGTATGGGTAAGACCTCTTTCCTAAATGCCAATCCGGAAAACATCTCCAATGGCGGGAAACGCAAGGTGGCTATTTTTATCGGCTGTCTTGGCAACTACAACTACACCGGGATCGGTAAGGGGCTTTTGACAATTCTGGAGGCTTTGGAGATCGACGCCTTCATCCCGAAAAAGCAGCTGTGCTGCGGGGCTCCGGCCTATTTTACGGGTGATTTTGATACGGTCGATAATAATGCGAAAAAGAACATCGAATATTTTGAGAGTTTTATCGATGACGTCGAGGCGATCATCATTCCGGAGGCGACCTGTTCGGCAATGATCAAGATCGACTATGAACACTTTTTCCATGATCAGCCGGAGTGGGAAGCGCGTGCTAAAAAACTGAAAGGAAAGATCTTTATGGCGACTGAGTGGCTGGAACACCACACCCACCTGGAGCATCTTCTGGCTTCAAAGGGCAGAAGTGACCTTACGGTTACCTATCACGATCCGTGCCACGCCAGAAAGATGCAGGGTATCCATAACGAGCCGCGTACACTCATCAAGCAGAACTATCTGTTGAGAGAGATGAGTGACCCTAATGTCTGTTGCGGTTTTGGCGGGGTGACGATGCAGACAGAAAAATACCACTTTGCCAAAGCAGCGGGTGTACCAAAAGCAGCGATGATCAAAGATACCGGGGCAAAGGTGGTCTCAGCGGAGTGTTCGGCATGTCGTATGCAGATCAACGACTCACTCTATCAGGCAGAAGCCGATACTGTCTTTAAAAATCCGATTGAGTTGATCGCCGAAGTACTTGAAAAGTAAAAGGGGAAGAGAGTCGAACGGCCCTGCAGTCGACTCTTGATTGATCAGCTGGCTTGTAGAAGTTCCGGCTGATTTTTAGTTATAAGAGCGATAAGCTCTTTCGCCTCTTGGTTGGTGATAGCATGAGCTTGAAGTGCTTCTTTGATAAGACCTTCACTTAGGTAAACATGATTCATGGACAGCTCCTTTCATAATAAATTTTTGGTGTTTGATTATAAAATCATAATATATATAACATAAGATAAAGTTAATAAAATTAGATTAGTATATAATTGATTCTTATTTAACTAAAAATGTGAAAAAGGATGAATCAAGTCATGGAATTTTGGAATCATATCTACGATCATTTTGACCCGGTGGCCTTTAACCTTTTCTCGATACCGGTTCATTGGTATGGCATAATGTACGTGCTGGCACTGTTGGGTGCTCTGTTCGCTGCAAAATGGATGATCAAACGAGATAAGACAAAGATGACACAGTCACAACTGGATGACTACTTCATTTACATCGAAGTGGGCATTATCTTAGGTGCGCGCTTGGGGTATATCCTCTTTTATGATCCCAATACACTCTATTATCTGAGCCAACCGTGGCAGATGTTCAATCCTTATCAAAATGGTGAGTTTGTAGGGATTCGCGGTATGAGTTATCATGGAGCCGTGATTGGATGGTTCCTGGGATCGCTGCTCTATTACAAACGTCATAAAGAGATCTCCTTTGGTGAGATCATGGATGTGGTGGCGTTAGCCGTACCGATAGGGTATATCTTTGGAAGAGTCGGTAACTTTTTAAATAAAGAGATCATTGGCCGTACGACGGAGATGCCATGGGCTATTTATGTTGATGGTGTTATGCGTCACCCTTCACAGCTCTATGAGGCTTTTTTAGAGGGTTTCATGGTGTTTATGATCATCTTTGTCTACCGCCGCTGGAAGCATTTTAATGGAGCATTGATATTGATGTATGGATTTGCGTATGGCTGGATGCGTTTTATTGCAGAGTTCTGGCGTGAACCTGATCCACAGCTTGGATTTATCTGCTGCGGCTGGATGACGATGGGTCAGCTATTGAGTGTTATGATGATCATGGCTGCGGTTGTTATTGGGCTGTTGGTCAATAAAAGAGTAATCCAGACAAAGCGATAAACTCTCCGCTCGGACCATTAAGCTTCTTGTTTTGGATACTGTTCAACCAGTTTGATCAGAGCCAGGAAAAAGGCAGTGATGGCCGGTCCTAATATCATCCCCCAAAATCCAAAGCTGCTCAATCCTGCGATAATCGCAAAAAAGATAAGCAGTTCATTCATCTTTGCTTCCATTTTTATTACGCGAAAATTGATATACTTGATGATCATCGGTTTGATAAAGGTATCGGCGATGATGGAGATCACGATAATCGAGTAGAGTGCAATAAAAACAGCACTGCCGGTATGACCATGAGATAACTCATAGAACATAAACGGAAGCCACATCAAAGCTCCGCCGACTACGGGAATAAGCGATGCGAAACCATACATGATCCCAAAAAGCAATCCGTCATATCCCATAAATTTCACGGCAATACCGAAGAGGGCCCCTTCAAACATCGCGGTGGCGATAATGGAGTAAAAAACGACACTCATCACGGATGAGAGCTCAAAACCAAGAAGTGTTGTGTCCTGTTGGGGAAGGCGTATCACTTTTTTAAAGAAGTTGATAATCGCTCTGCCGTTGTAGTTGGCAAAAAAGTAAAAGATGATGATGAAGAGCGCATTTTTTAAAAAGCTGGCACTATACCCACCGATCTTTCCTGCTATCAAAAGTGCATTGCCGGCCAGATTACCAAGACCTACACCATCAATAGCCGTTTCGAGTTGGGGCTTGAGAAAGGCAAGAAAGCTTGGTGTGTGATCGATCCAATCGAGCATTCTGCCGTAAAGTGTTTCAATTGTATCGGCATCAAGTGTATTGAGGTAAAGTGTCACGGTTGTTAAAAAGTAGCCCAGTGGCGCAAAAAAGAGCAGTGCTAAAAGCAGGGTTGATCCGATGGATGCCAATAGAGCCGAGTTGGTGTATCCCTCTAGCTTGTGCTGGATATTGGCAGTGGAGATGGCAAGCAGCGATGCAATGATGATGCTAAGCAAAAATGGCTGATAGAGCAGGTACATCCAGTAAAAGGCCGCAACAAACAGTAAGGCCAGGAAGTGTTGCGATTTCATTCAAAAAGGCTTTGATCGGAGTGTGGTAGTTTAAATTTCAGTACTTCGTAGGTTTTTGATGTGGCAATACGCCCTCTGGCGGTGCGTTCCAAAAAACCGTTTGCCAGAAGATAGGGCTCGAGTACATCCTCTACCGTTCCCTCATCTTCGCTCAGTGCCGCGGCAATCGTGCTTAGCCCCATCGCCTTTCCTTTGGCATTGACCAGGAGCTGAAGCAGTCGAATATCCATCTCGTCAAATCCGTGCGCATTGATGCCAAGTTCATTAAGTGCATAGGCTGTGCGTTCACGGTGAATATGCTCTTCGTCCGCCACATCAGAGAAGTCACGTACCCGTTTAAGCAGGCGCAGTGCGATCCGCGGTGTTCCACGGCTTCGGCGGGCAATTTCAAATGAGGCCTCTTTCTCTATCTCTTTATTGAGTTTTGAAGAGGCCTGCATAATGATCCGGGAAAGCTCGTCATTGGAGTAGAAATTCATACGAAAATTCATCCCGAAACGATCACGAAGCGGATTTGAGAGCATACCGGCACGCGTTGTTGCCCCGATGAGAGTAAAACGGGGCAGGTCGATCTTGACAGTCTGCGCTGCGGGACCACTGCCGATGATGATATCAAGCCGAAAATCTTCCATCGAGGGGTAAAGAATCTCCTCGACAGCAGGTGATAGGCGGTGTATCTCATCGATAAAGAGAATGTCTCCCTCTTCGAGATTGGTCAAAATGGCAGCCAGATCCCCACTCTTTTCGATCATCGGTGCTGCGGTGACTTTGATGTTGGTGCCCATCTCATTGGCGATGATAAGAGCCAAGGTTGTTTTACCAAGACCGGGAGGGCCATAAAAGAGGACGTGATCGAGAGACTCCTCCCGTTTCTTACTCGCTTCAATAAAGACACCGAGATTTTTTTTGATCTGTTCCTGACCGATGTAGTCACTCCAGCCATCGGGACGCAGCGTGTTTTCGGCCACTTCCTCACTGTCAAACTTTTCAATCTCTACCAGACGTTCCATTACGCTTCCTCGTTACACTTTGGCACTTGTACATCTTCTCTCACCGATAGGTGAAGCTTTAGTGCAATGAATAGAATAGGGGCTTTCAGGAAACATCGTTTTGCGAGCGGTACCCTTGTTTTGTTCATGTTCAAGAAAACCATCAATAGGTGTGAATCTCTTCGGGAAACTCACGACTCTTCACTTCATCGGCATAACGTGAAACCGCTTCCTTGACCAGGTCGGCTCCGTTAAGGTATTTTTTGACAAATTTTGGAGTGAACGCTTCAAACAGTCCAAGCATATCGGAAAAGACAAGAACCTGGCCATCCACTTCACTCCCGGCACCGATACCGATTACCGGTACTGAAACAGCTTTGGCTACTTCAGCAGCAACATCTGCTTTGACCCCTTCGATCACCATACAAAATGCGCCGGCGGCTTCAACAGCTTTGGCATCTTCAATGAGTTGGCGTGCCTGTGACTCATCTTTGCCTTTGACCCGGTAGCCGCCATCTGAACGTACCAACTGTGGCAGCAGCCCGATATGTCCGCATACAGCAATGCCGTTGCTGCAGAGATGAGCGATCAGATCAGCTTTGTCCGAACCGCCTTCGATCTTGATGGCGTCGGCTTTAGTCTGCTGAAATACCTCGATCGCATTTTCGAGTGCTTTTTCATTGGTCGTATAGGTGCCAAACGGCATGTCACAGATGACAAAACTATTTGGTGCACCTTGGCAGACGGCCTGGGTGTGGTATATCATTTGCTTAAGTGTGGCACTGAGGGTATCGGGTGCCCCGGCAAAACTCATATTTAGACTGTCACCGACGAGAATGATGTCGGCGATGGGGTCGAAGAGTTTAGCGAAGAGGGCGTCATAGGCCGTGATCATGACCAGTGGACGCTCATCTTTAGCTTTTTGAATCGAGTGGATTGTCAGTTTTTTTTGCATAAAATGTACCTGAATTATCTATATAAAAAGCACGGTTTATCTGTGCATGAGCTTGCTGTTGAAGCAAACTTACTGTTAACGTAATCTAATGGGCTTTGCTCATTTGACGTCCCTGAATAACTAGAATGGATTTTAACCAAAAAGTGGTATAATTTCCATGACACAGGAGAAAAATCATATGGGTGTACGCCGAGAATTAGAAGAAAACTTCGATTTTGAGATCGTTGATGAGTTTTTAGACCATTACGCGATGATGATTGAAGTGATGGAGGGTCTCATTATCGATCTTGGCAGCGAACAGCGTTATGAACGCAGTTTGGAGGAACTTTTCCGGATCTTTCATAACATTAAATCAGCCTCGAGTTTCCTGCAGATGGAACCGATGATTCGTCTCTCCACTTTCGTGGAAGATGCACTTGAGCAGATGCGTACCTATCCAGGACCTGCTAATGATGAAGTTGTCAACTGGCTGTTGGAGATCAACGATACCTTTATGCAGTGGCAAGATGACTTGAAGCTTGACAATGATCTTGTAAAAATTAAATTTTCCCTATTGAAACTTCCCGATCTGGAGACGGCTTGAAGCAACTCGTAGCTTATATTACCTCGGGGTATCCCGAAAAATCGTTCAGTGTGGATCTTGCACTGGCGTTGGGAGAGAGCGGCGTTGACAGCATCGAGCTCGGCGTTCCCTTTTCTGACCCGGTAGCTGATGGCCCGGTTATAGAAAAAGCAAATTTCCATGCTCTTGAAGATGGGTTTCGTTTTAGCGACCTGCTCGATATCTCTGCGGAGATCGCACCGAAAGTAGATACCTTATGGATGGGCTATTTCAACCCATTTTACCAATACGGTATGGAAAAACTGGCGCCAAAAGCAGCTGAGCTTGGCTTAAGCGGGTTGATAATTCCTGATCTGCCGCATGAAGAAGCGCTTAGCTATCGTGAACTTTTCGATGCAAACAACCTTGCCAATATAGCATTCGTCGCTCCGACGGATACAGAAGCCCGTATCAAAGAGATTGTCACTGATGCCAAAAAGTTTATCTACCTTGTAGCGTATGCCGGTATTACCGGTGCCGGGCACTCTGAAGATCTTCAACCAATCGTAACATCGATTAAAAAATATACGCAAACACCGGTCTATGTCGGCTTTGGTGTAAACGAGAAAACAGCCAGAGAGAAAGTCAAAGGTGTTGATGGTGTTATTGTCGGTTCCGCTTTCATTAATATCCTGCTGCAGGACGATCTTACCTACACGCAAAAAATTGACCAGTGCCGTACCATGGCACGAACCATCAAATCTCTCATAAACGAATAATACGCTATAATTACACTCTACAAAATCTGGGGCTGACTTGGTTTCGACAGGAACTGGTGGCTTTTGGTTGCAAGTCGGGTGAATAGGAACACCCGTTACGCAAATCCTAATTTTTTTAACTGCTAACAACAGTAACTACCGTCCAGCTTACGCAGTAGCGTAAGTATATAACCCCTCTTCGGAGGAGGACTGCTCTTACCGCAAAGCTCACATTAGCGGGTTCAAGGGTATCATAGCCTGTGTGGGTATATCTTTGGAGTGTTTCGACCAAAGATGAAGTTAGAGACTCGCTTAGTGTAGTTTTGCACATTGTATGAAGCTAAGTTAAAATAAACAATGTTTCTAAGCTTGTAGACGCCATTAGTAGCTTGTTTTTGGACTGGAGTTCGATTCTCCACAGCTCCACCAATCCACAATCTAATAACATCCAAAATAATCCAAACAACCACATAAATAAGGGCTTTAAGCCGTATTTAGCGTACTTTCAAAAGGGTTTTAGAGGCTCATTTTTTTCATTACCCCAATTATCCAATAAATCACTGACTCACTGGGTACACAAGTTGCTTATGATATAGTAAGAGAAATATCATCATGGTTTACTTGGAGAACTAAAGGAGGATATTATGGTTGAAAAGCGAATTAATGTACGTCGGTCATCGGTTGATCGTCGTACAGCAAGAACTGAGCGCAGAATCAGAGATGGAATAGGATACTTTACAGTAGATCAAGGTCAAAGGAAAAATGACTCAGACAGGCGTAATAATGGACGCCGAGTTTTACATAGAAGAAAAACGGACCAGATAACAGCTCTTTGAGTGTTTCATGTATTATTCCTTTAGAATTTAATATTCTATCGGTCTGATACGAAATTTCTAACACTCCCCGGGCTTTCGTTATTTATCGAAGAATACCTCCGCAGGTATTTTGTAAAGTTAGAGAGTGCTCAATTCATAGAATTTAAAGTGGCTCTTGGTTAGCATTTATAAAGTTAATTCTGATCGATTGAAAGAGGGAAGCTAAATGAGTGATAAAAAGAGTTTATTAGAAAAAGTTACCCCCAAAGCAGTTTTGAAAGCTAAAACAGTTGAAGCAAAGCGTGCCATTATCAAAGATTGCCTGGGTGAAGGTATCATTGGCATATGGGAGTTCCCATGTCGTATAGGAAGAGAATCCCGTATACATCTCGTCAAGGGAAAACAGGTCATTGCTGAAAGACACAAGCTTAGTGATGATAGCAAACCGAACAACGATATCTACCTTGTTGACAACGGCGATCTGCTGCACATTTCACGGGAACATCTTCAAATCGAAAAAGATGAAAGTGGTTATATTCTCACAGACAGGCACAGTGCCTGCGGTATAACTATTAATGATGAAGTGATAGGTGGTCAAGATAAAGGGGCAAACCATCTACTTAAAGATGGGGATTTTATCAGGATTGGTGCTGAAAACTCACCCTATCTCTTTGAATTTATTTCGTTAGAAAACATATGAAATTGATAATATTTTATCAATGAAGTTAACAAGTATATGTGAAATTCAGCAAACCTACCCCTCCTTTTTGGTGGTGAAAATGGTTTAAAAGGCATTATTTTCTAGATGGTTTTTTCTTGAAATGAACACTCTCCCTCTTTTATACAAAATTCCTGTTTACCCAGTCCTTGATTCTTCTATGTAAAAATCGGCGTTCATGATGACGTCTGTCTGAGTCATTTCCCCTTTTTCCTTGCTCTTCTGTAAGGTAACCTATGACATCTATGACTCTGCGATCAGTTCTTTCTGCACGACGATTTATTATCGAGCGTCGTTCTACAATTCGTTTTTCAGTCATAACATCCTCCTTTTCCTAGATAAAGATAATATTTTCTTCATATCTATTGTACAACTTTTCTATACATTTTATAATTAAAGTAGATAAATTCTGTTAAAAATACAATATAGGCATTCAAAGAATAGCGCTCACTTTTCAGTGGCTCGGCATTTTTAATAGGAAGCGATGATGTGATTAAGTTTTATAACACTGTGACTGATTTCACTTAAATTAAGTCAAAAACGAGAAATTAAGAACGTTAGAAATGTTGTGTCACTCTGGTAGAGTTTTATACTCTATAAGGATTGAGAAACAACGAGAAGTTAGATTTAGATGAAATCCTGCAACTTACCGGAGTGGCTCTTGAAGCAGAACTAAAATCGGCAGATGCCTAGAGATGCCCTTAACGCAAACCAGTTATTTGATACCATATACCTCTTCATCAGGGGTAATACAATAAATTTCATGAATACGAATATCAAATTTTTCTTTGATGGCTGTCTTCATTCCTAGAGACTCTGCATAAGATTTTAGCACTGGAAGAAGTGTGTAATCAGATATCGTAATCTCAACTAACAGATCCCCCTTGTAACCGGCATAGGTACGGATATCGTGAATAGGATAGTCAAGTGCAAATCTAATCATCTCTTTGCGTACATCGCTCAGATCTGATTTTGAAGTGTCAAGCGATGAAATACACTTACCGTGCTCCCATATCGCAGTATCATGTTCTATCTTTTGATTTTCATCTGACATAACCGTCTCCTTCTTTGTAAAATTATTTTGTTATCTACCATCTTACCATGATTTATTCTAATCGCTTTTATCTGGCATACTCCGAGATAGTCAAATCATCAATGGAGTTTTCACCTTTGCTGACTGTCACTCAATAGATAACTTTGATTTTTAACTAAATGGTTTTCTCATCGACTACAGTACAAACAGCAATATCACTACAAATAGTTAGTAGCATTCCAATGCCTCAATGCTATTCATATTGCTTTCGAGCTTATTCATAAATATAGATCTTGTCCCTTTTTTAAGAAGGGACGTACAAATATTATGGGTAACATAGTTTATAGAATCCTATTTTAGGCATAGTTTGAAGTAGCATAGTTTCATCAATCTCTATACATTATATATAATATTAGAGAACCCCGTTAATAGATAAGTATTATTTATTAAGTGTGATCCATGGAAAAACAAATTCGAAAAACTTTCAAAATTCT
>JAYEMF010000098.1:13159-37437 GCA_034717975.1 Campylobacterota bacterium | reverse complement strand
AGAATGAGAGACTTGTCCTGTTTAGAACGTTCGATGGGATTGTCGCCCAGCATATCATGGCGCAAAATCATCATAACCAGAGCTTTAGAATCGAACTCTCTTCGGCGGTACCGAAGAATTTGAAGATCCCGTTTATTCTGGTTAAATTCAAAGAGTTTGATTATGAAAAGAACGAAGCACTGTTTGAGCTGATGTTGCGCGATGATGATGAGACGTTTGTGTTGAAATACCTGAATGAAAAAGAAGATGTGAATGAGTGAACGAGTAGAAAAAGCGATTATAGAACTGGTTGAAGAGGTCGGTTACGATGAAGTTCCAAAACTCTTTAAGACGCTTAAGGGTGGTAAACGCCTGCGTGCCAGACTGGTACAGAAGATCGCCCATGATCATGAAGACGCTCCACTTCTGGGCGCGATTATTGAGCTGATCCATGCAGCCAGCCTGCTTCATGATGATGTGATCGATGATGCCTCCCTGCGCCGTGGTGTACCTTCTGTCAATGCGACTGAAGGTAGCAAGACAGCAATCATGCTGGGGGATATTCTCTATTCAAAAGGATTTAGTTCACTGGTCTCTTTCGATAAGGCGATTGCCCAGACTGTTGCCGACGCCGTTACCGCACTCTCTGTCGGAGAGATGATGGATGTCAGGATGGCCGAGTCTTTCAATGACGACGAAGCGCAATACCTTCATATGCTCTATCTTAAAACGGCCTCACTGATCGAAGCATCAGCTAAAAGTGCTGCACTGCTGGCGGGCAAAGATGCTGAGCGTTACGCTGTATATGGTAAAAACCTTGGTCTGGCATTTCAGATCATCGATGATATTCTCGATATCGTCTCGGATGAAGCGACACTGGGCAAGCCGGCGATGAATGATTTTGTCGAAGGCAAGTGCACTCTGCCCTATATCTATCTTTACGAGGCACTCTCTGGAGCTGAGAAAGAAAAACTGAAAAGTTTTCATGCAAAAGTGCTTGATGGTGATGATACCGCATGGGTCAAGGCTAAGATGAAAGAGCATCAGACAGTCGAACGCTCCTATATGCTGGCAGGTAAGCTCTCTCAAGAGGCTATGGCCGCAGTCAGTGATGAGCCTGAACTAGTTGCTATCATTGAAGCGATGATGGAGCGTAGTTACTGATGCATTATTTAACAATCAGTTTTAATCACAAGAACACGACATTGATGATCCGGGAAAAGCTGGCTTTTCCTGATGAGGAGATGAATGCCTGCCTGAGCAAGATCAATTCACATTCAGCTATCGATGAATCACTTCTGCTCTCAACGTGCAACCGGATGGAGATATTCATCAGCTGTAACAGTGTGATTGATGCCACTGAACATCTTTTCACCCTGCTGGCAGAACGGTCCGGAATGTCACTCGAAGAGCTTGAAGGCCGTGCCGATGTTTTTGAAGACCAGGGGGCGATCCACCACCTTTTTACCGTGGCCAGCTCGCTTGATTCAATGGTTATCGGTGAGACGCAGATCGCCGGTCAACTCAAAGATGCCTATCGCTATGCACACAGCAATAACTTCTGTGCTCAAAAGATCTCACGTGCCATTCATCATTCACTAAAGTGTGCTGCAGAGGTTCGTAATGTCAGTGATATTTCGTCCAAACCGGTTTCAGTGGCAAGTGTGGCAGTTGCTCAGGCAAAAAGCAAGATCGGTGAGATCAGAGGCAAAAGTGCTCTGGTGGTCGGCGCCGGTGAGATGTCGGTGATCATTGCCAAGCATCTGCTCTCCGGCGGTGCCGATGTGACCATCATCAACCGTACCCGTTCTAAGGCTGAAGCGATTGCCGAAGAGGTGGGTTGTAAGGTAGATGACTTTGAGGCACTTGAAAAGCTGGCTCATACGTCAACAATGCTCTTTACCTCGACCGGTGCGCAGGAACCCATCTTGACCGACGATATCGTTACATCACAAGAGTTTACCCGCTACTGGTTCGATATTGCGATACCGCGTGATGTCGATCTGGAAGATCGGGACGGTATCTTGCTTTTCAGAGTCGATGACCTGAAAGAGATCGTGAATGAAAATATTACGATGCGTGAAGATGAGGCAAAAGCGTGTTACGTCATTGTCGGACGTTATACGATGGAGTTCTTCGACTGGTTGCAGTCACTCTCAGTAGAACCAATGATCAAAGAGATATATCTGCGTGCACAGCAAGCGGCCGAGGCAGAGACGGAGCGAGTTATCAGCAGTGGATTTATTCCTTCAGAATACCGTGCTCAGGCTCAGAAACTAAGCGAGCAGGCCCTGAAACGTTTTTTACATGACATGACTGCAAATATGCGTGATGTCTCAGGTGAGACAAAATCAGATATCCTGATGGAGTCACTGAACTTTTTACTTGCCGAGAGAGAGAAGAGCTGCCCGATGAGTATCTATATGAAGAAGGAAACAAATAGCTATGAGATTTAGCAAAGCATATATTCCAACAACGAAAGAGACACCAAATGATGCGGTACTGCCAAGTCATATCTATCTTTCTCGTGCCGGTTTCATTACACAGGTGGCAAGTGGTCTCTATAACTATCTTCCGCTGGCAAAAAGAGTCCTGAAAAAGATCGAGAAGATCATTAATGAAGAGATGGAACGTGCCGGTGCGCAAGAGGTCGAGCTCAGCTTTGTAACACCGGCTGAGCTTTGGGAAGAGAGCGGCCGGATCGAGAAGTTCGGTAAAGAGCTGCTGCGCTTTCGTGACCGCAAAGACAACCTTTTTGTACTGGGACCGACCCATGAAGAGATGATGGTCAACATCGTGCGAAACCGTGTGACGAGCTACAAACAGCTTCCTCTCAATCTTTACCAGATCAAGACAAAGTTTCGTGATGAAGCAAGGCCGCGCTTTGGTCTGATGCGCGGGCGAGAGTTCGTGATGAAAGACGGCTACAGTTTTCATGCGGACAGTGCCGATCTTGACCGTGAGTTTGATGCAATGGAAGCGGCTTACAAGCGTATCCTGGAGCGCCTTGGTCTGGAGTTCCGGATCGTCGAAGCAGACAGCGGCGCGATCGGCGGATCAGGTTCAAAAGAGCTGATGGTACTGGCTGAAAGCGGTGAAGACACTCTCGCGGTATGTGACAGCTGTGAGTATGGCGCCAATATTGAAGCGGCGCACCGTCGTGAGCGTACAGACCTCCCTGCAGTGCCATCACTCAGTCCTGAAAAGGTGCATACACCGGCAATTAAGTCGATCGATGAACTCTCTGATCTCTTCAGTATCGATCCTTACTACACGATCAAAGCGGTTGCCAAACGTGCCATCTACGAAGAGTCTGATGAGATCGTTGTTTTCTTTTTGCGTGGTAGTGATGATCTGCAGGAAGTCAAAGCGGTTAATGCCGCTGGCGCACTTGATCTTGTCGATGCCACTGAAGAAGAACTCTCGGCTGCCGGTCTGGTTCCCGGTTTTATCGGACCGGACGGTCTGGGTGATGTGAAAGCAATTTTTGATGATGCGCTTCGTGGTGCGACCGATATGGTCTGCGGTGCGAATGAAGCAGATTACCACGTCAGCGGTCTTTCACTGGAAGAGAGTGATGGAATGATCTTCGCTGAACTGTATGAAGCCAAAGAGGGTGAGGGCTGTCCACACTGTTCAGGCAGACTTTCCTTTACCAAAGGGATTGAAGTAGGTCATATCTTTAAACTGGGGACTGCCTACTCCAAGCCGTTGAAGGCGGAGTTCCTGAATGAGAAAGGGCAGGCCGAACCATTCGTAATGGGAACCTATGGAATGGGTGTCAGCCGTCTGATCGCTGCCGTGATCGAACAGCACCATGATGAGAAAGGGTGTGTCTGGACGAAGACGACAGCGCCTTATCTGATCAATGTGATGGTGTCGAACATTAAAGATGAAGAGCAACTGGCACTGGGTGAAAAACTCTATAGCCAGCTGCAGGAACAGGGTGTTGAAGTGATCTTCGATGACCGTAAAGAGCGCTTCGGCTTTAAGATGAAAGATGCCGAACTGATCGGTTTCCCGTACACGGTCATTATCGGTAAAGAGCTGGCAAACGGTATGGTCCAGATCATGGATCGAGAGTCGCTGGAGAAGAGTTCAGTGAGTGCCGATACAGTTTTTGAGACCATAATGGAAATGATCAAATGATCTATTTTCTGATCTATCTCTTTTTGGAAGTTCTTATTTCCGTCAATATCGCTTCAGCGATCGGGGGAATATCAACCTTTATCGAGATTATCTTTTCGGCTCTGATCGGTGTCTCCATTCTAATGCGTTTCAGAGAAACCTTGAGCGAAAACATGCGCCAGGTTTCGATGAACCGCATCGATCTGCAGCAGTTTCAGAAACTAAACATGTTTACCCTGTTTGGCGCTGTTCTGCTTATTGTACCAGGTTTTTTTACTGACATAATCGGCCTGTTGATGCAGTTTACAGTGATCACGAGTATGTTTGTTAACCGTTATGCGCCAAAATCCGATCATAAAAACCCACCAACCCAACAACAAAAGGATGAAAATGTCATTGATGTCGAAATTATCAGCGATACTACTACTAAGCATTAGCCTGTTCGGATCTGCCGAGAGTGATCTGATCGGTTTTTTGAAAAAAAACTTTGAGAGAAATCCAAATCTTGTCTCTACGGATATTAAGGTGATTGAAAAAGTTCCTATGCAGGAGCTTAAAGGCTGGACTGCCTATATTGTTCTGATCAAAGCCAATATCAAGGCTGGTGAATCAACGAAATCGATTAGACAGCGTATGGTCTATTTTTCAAATGGGACTATTATGGCTCAGGACCTGACCAATATAAAGACAGGACAGCCTCTTAGCTCTACATTGGCACCAAAGTTCAAACCGGAGTTTTATACCAAAGAGAACCGAATCTACGGCAATGCCGATGCAGAGCATAAAGTCGCGATCTTCTCTGACCCGCTCTGCCCGTTCTGCCGACGTTTCGTACCTGAAGCTATTAACGAGATGCGTGCACATCCTGATAAAGTCGCCATCTACTACTACCATCTGCCGCTTGCCTCAATGCACCCGGCTGCTGTTGCTTTGACAAAAGCTGCCATTGCTGCTGAACATCAGGGGCGGCGTGATGTTGTTCTGAATATGTACAAGGTTGAAGTCAATGCCAGAGAAACAGATGAGACGAAGATCCTGGCAGCCTTCAATAAAACACTCAATACCAATATTAAAGTGACGGATATTCATACTCCAGAGGTAGAAGCGCAGTTCAAGCATGACCAGAATGTTGTGATGAACCTGATGGTTAACGGTACACCTACCCTCTACTTTGACGGTGTAAAAGATGCTTCTAAAAAGAAATATAAAGCTGTATTAGGAAAATAATGATGGAAAAACTGGTTATTGCAACACGTGAGAGTAAACTGGCTATGTGGCAGTCGGAACATATCAAGGCTGTGCTTGAAGAGCAAAATCCAGGCTTGAGAGTCGAGTTGTTGCCGATGAAATCGCAAGGTGACAAGATCCTTGATGCCCCGTTGGCCAAGATCGGCGGCAAAGGTCTCTTTCTTAAAGAGCTTGAAGAGTCGATGTATCGCGGTGACGCACAGATGGCAGTACATAGTCTCAAAGATGTACCTACTAAGATGCCAGAAGGTCTTGTCCTGGCCGCCATTACAGAGCGCGAAGATGTACGTGATGCAATGATGAGTGAGAAGTATCGGGATCTAGATGATCTGCCGCAAGGTGCCGTAGTCGGAACATCATCACTTCGTCGTCAGATGCAGCTCAGTCGTCTGCGCCCAGACCTTCAGATCAAATGGCTGCGCGGTAATGTAAATACCAGAATCCGTAAACTCAAAGAGGGGCAATACGACGCCATCATCCTTGCAGCTGCCGGGATCAATCGTTTGAGCCTTCAGGATGAAGTCGAGTACGTCTATCCTATTTTACCGGACCAGATGCTTCCGGCGATGGGGCAGGCAGCATTGGGTATTCAGTGTATCGATGATCCGGAAGTGATCAAGATCGTACAGGGCCTTGATGACGAATACAGCCGTATCGAAACAACCATCGAGCGTGATTTTGTAGATCTGCTCGAAGGCGGCTGCCAGGTTCCGATCGGCGTCAATGCCTTTGTGATGGAGAATGATGATGTGCTTGTCAAAGCGATCCTCGGTATGCCAAACGGTGATGAGATCATGACGGAAAAACGCATTGTCGGAAGAGATCAATATGAGACGATCGGTCGTGAAATGGCTCAGGCGATGATCGATCGTGGTGCCAAAGAGCTGCTTGCCCGGGCAGAAGAGATGGGTAATAGTCAATAGTCATTATTTGACTTTTATCTCAATCAACCGTCATTCCCGGCTTGATCGGGAATCCACAGTTTATGTTGACCTTACAGGTTGTGGATCCCCGGGTCGAGCCCGAGGATGACGAATAAGGTTATACCCCATCCCCTCACAGGAGTAGCCTCTCATGAAACGTACAATTGATCTGCTTAAGAAACATAATGAACTTACCATTATTGATGAACCCCTCGATATCTATCTTGAAATTCCGCATCTTGCCTATGCTGAAGTGAAGAAAGAAGATGGTGGCAAAGCACTGCTTTTTACTCATCCGGTCGATAGAAAAAATGAGAAGAAGTTTGATACACCGGTATTTATGAATGTGTATGGCTCCTATAAACGTACCGAACTGCTCTTTGGACGAAGTGTCGAAGGTGTAGCCGATGAGATCACGAACCTGCTGCATATGAAACCGCCGTCTTCTTTGGGTGAGAAGTTTAGTATGCTGGGTGATCTCTTCTCTCTAAAGAGTGTCTTTCCCAAACGTCTTAAAGGGGAAGGGCGTTGTCAGCAGGTTAAAAAGCAGGGTGATGATGTCAACCTGTATGATCTTCCGATTTTGACGACCTGGGAACAGGATGGCGGTCCGTTTATTACAATGGGGCAGGTCTATACTCAGAGTCTGGATGGGACAATGGCTAATCTCGGGATGTACCGGCTGCAGGTATATGATAAAAATCATCTTGGTATGCATTGGCAGATCCACAAAGATGCTTCTCACTTTTTTGACCAGTATCAAAAAGCAGGTAAAAAGATGCCGGTTTCCATCGGTATCGGCGGTGATCCGCTCTATACCTGGTGTGCTACGGCACCGCTGCCATACGGTGTCAATGAACTGCTGCTTTACGGCTTTGTCAAAAAAGAGAATGCCCGTCTTGTCAAATCGGTCACAACGCCGCTCTATGTTCCCGAAGATGTGGATTATGTCATCGAAGGGTGGCTGGACCCTTCAGAGATGAAGATCGAAGGGCCTTTTGGCGATCATACTGGCTATTATACACTTGAAGACCCTTACCCTGTAATGGAGGTCAGTGCAATTACCCATAAAAAAGATCCGGTCTACCTGGCGACTGTTGTTGGAAAACCGCCACTGGAAGATAAGTATATGGGTTGGCCGACCGAACGTATTTTCCTGCCGCTTCTGAAAACGAATGCACCGGACCTGATCGATTACCATATGCCTGAAAACGGTGTCTTCCATAACCTGATCTTTGCAAAGATGCAGCCGCTCTATAAAGGGCATGCCAAGCAGTTTATGCATGTCTTCTGGGGTGCGGGGCAGATGAGTTTTGTCAAGCATGCGATCTTTGTCGATGAGAATGCACCGGAGCTGACAAATTATGAATCATTGGCGACCTATATCCTCAACCGCTTTGATCCAAAATCCCTCTTTATCTCCGAAGGGATCACGGACGCTTTGGATCACTCCAGCCCGGAAGAGCTTGTGGGCGGTAAATTGGGGGTTGATGCCACAGCCGCCAACAGAGTCGAAGCACCAAAACTCTTGGGTAATGATGAACTGCTTGTACATCTTAAAGCATTGATCCCTGAAGTAGTGGATGTCAATCAGTTTATGCGTCATACAGCCAACCCTGTTACTGTCATCACCGTCCAAAAATCCCGTCCGATCAAAGAGGCATTTGAGGCTTTGAAAACAGTTTCAGATGCTCTTCGTATTGTTGTCTTTGTTGATGAACGAAATAATGACCTTGATAATGCCTATATGCTGACCTGGCGTGTTGTTAATAATATGGATGCACAGCGTGACCTTTTTATTGATGGAAAGGTCGTTGGTATTGATGGTACAAATAAATCTGAGATTGATGGCTTTGAGCGTCGTTGGCCGGATGATGTGACCTGTACGCCATCTGTTGTTGAAGCATTGAAAGTGAAAAAGATCTGGAATTTAGATACGGATTTGGAAGCAAAATACCAGTTGTAGAATTTTTACAAGTACCCTGTATGTTCTATATCGGCTCTTTTGTCCAAAAAAAGATAGAGAAGAATGGGTGTTAAGCCTTCTATAATATTTGCTAATGTAACATCAATGTAATTTATTTGACAAGGTCGGTATAACGATAATGAGTAAGATCTTCTTAACTGTAATCCTATTTACAGCATTCACCTACACCTCTCTTAATGCAGCTGTCTATAAAGGACAGCGTGAGTACATCAAAAAGTGCCGTGAGTGTCATAAAAATGGACAAAAAATTGCCGCTGGCTATAAAAAAAGAGAGTGGAAAGAGTTGTTCGATAAAAAAGGTGCAGGGTTGGCTAAACTGCATTTAGACTCTAAAGATGCAGAAAAATCATGGAAATACTTTAAAAGCAAGAAGTATGCTAAGAAGACTAAACACCTTAAAGACTTCATGATGGAGTATGCCAAAGATAGCGGTAACGTGCCTGCTTGTGACTAACCAGATAGGCTGTTAATGCAGCTTATCATCTCGTTTCCTTCATATAAAACTATCAACTCCTTTTATATCTAATCTTTCTCTACTCTTATTTCGATAAAATTACACAATTTTTACGGGCACCTCTTAAAATCTATATGGATAGGAGAGATGTCTTTAACCGGAGCAATAAATGGAAAAAATGTGGTCAGGTCGTTTTAAACAGAGTGCTTCATCTTTGCTGGATGACTTCAATGCATCGATTATGTTTGACCGACGTCTCTATCGTGAAGATATTGAGGGGTCGTTAGCCCATGCTGCTATGCTCAAAGAGCAGGAGATCTTAACTGCTGAAGAGCTGAAGGCTATCGAGGATGGAATGGCACAGGTGCTATCGGAGATCGAATCAGGCGAGTTCGAATGGAAGATCAGTGATGAAGATCTCCATATGGCGATCGAGAAGCGTCTTACTGCGATTATCGGTGAAGCCGGCGGGAAGCTTCATACCGCGCGCAGCCGTAATGATCAGGTGGCGGTTGATTTCAGACGTTATGTTCTGCGTAAAAACCATGAAATCTCCAAACTTCTTAAAGCGTTGATGGAAGTGATCGTCGATATTGCAAAAGGGCATACAGAGACTCTGATTCCTGGTATGACACACCTGCAGCATGCACAGCCAATCAATTTCGGATTTCACCTGTTGGCGTATGCTTCCATGTTTAAGCGGGATATCGAACGTTTTGAAGATAGCCGCCGCCGTAACAATATCTCTCCGCTTGGTTGTGCTGCATTAGCCGGTACACCGCACAATATAGATCGTGGACAGACAGCTGCGTCACTTGGCTTTGACAGTGTGAGTGTGAACTGTCTCGATACAGTCAGCGATCGTGATTTTGCCCTTGAGATCCTTTTTAATATTTCTACGATGATGATGCATATCTCACGTCTGAGTGAAGAGATCATCATGTGGTCGAGTTATGAGTTCGGATTTGTCGAGCTTTCTGATGAGTACAGTACAGGCTCATCGATTATGCCGCAAAAGAAAAACCCTGATGTCCCTGAGCTTCTTCGTGGTAAAACAGGCCGTGTAAACGGTAACCTGATCTCACTGCTAACCGTTATGAAAGGGTTGCCACTGGCTTATAACAAAGATACCCAGGAAGATAAAGAGGGTGTTTTTGACAGTGTTGAAACGGCTGAGATCTCACTGGAGATTCTTCGTGAAGCTCTGAAGACGATGAGTGTGAAACCTGAAAATATGGACCGTGCCTGCAGAAAAGGACACCTGAGTGCAACAGATCTGGCAGATTACCTGGTTGAACAGTGTGCTATCCCCTTTAGAACGGCACACTTTATTACCGGTAAGGCCGTTGCACGTTCAGAAGAGCTTGGCATTGATATCAGTGAGATCAGCTATGAAGAGTTGAAAGCAATTGATGAGCGCATTAAAGATGATGTACTTGAGCTTCTGGGCCTCCGTCACTCCATGAATGCCCGTCAGTCACAAGGGGGTACCGCAACAGTACGTACAGTGGAACAGCTTGCATTTTTTGAAAACTATTTAAAGGATTTAAACTTATGAAGGTGACCATAACCCATCAGGATGCGATGAAATTCGAGGCGAAAACAGAGAAAAGCAGTTTTATTATAGACTGTCCGGTGATCTCTCCGGTCGAGTATTTTTTAAGCGGGATGATCACCTGTAGTGCGTCAGACTTGATCATGATGCCTAAAAACCAGGGTAAAACGGTTACAAATTTAAGTGTTGATGGTGATGCCGCGCGTAATGACGAGCATCCGCGTAAATTCAATACCCTGCACCTGGACTATTCGTTCGATTCTGATGCCGACGATACCCTTGCCGCACGCTGGGTGATGGGAAGTCTGGAAACTTACTGTTCGACGATCAACACGGTTCGCGACAGTGTCAGGATCAGCTACAGTATTAAACACAACGGTAAGATGATTCGTGAAAACGAAGAGATGATCAGTGGTGGCGGAAGCGGTATTGATCTGGGTGAGATCGAAAGCTGCCCGTCATAAGATTAATTTTAAATTTTGAATAGTTAATTTTGAATGGAAGTGAATAGATAATTCATAATTTAAAATTTAACATTCAAAATTGTCTTCTATTCCCTTTCTCCCCATAGGCTTTATGATAAACAACCATACGAGAAACGACACGTTGCATATAGACTTTCGGTTCGTTGTAACGGAGATGTTTCTGTAGATATTGATAGACATCGTTAGGTGACATACTGTTGATCTTGGCAATGGCATTTTTGACATTGTAAGTTCCGCTGAAAGCATAAGCGACATTACCTGCACCGGTGTTGTATCCGGCTATTGCACAGTAAAGTCGGCTGTTCTCATCGCTTATATCTTTGAGATAGCGGTAGTAGAGGATATGCAGATAGGCTGACCCCATCTCAATGTTTTTTCGGCTGTCGTAGAGATACTGCGGCGAAGGCAGGCGTTTTTTCTTATGTAGAAAGATATAGGTGTCAGCACCCGCTGAATGCGGAACGATCTGCATCAGTCCGTAAGCGGGTATGTGTGATTTTGCAAAAGGATTGTACGAGCTCTCTGTATGAATAACGGCAAAGATCAATGGAGCCGGCAGTTCAAAACGGTGACTGAACTCGGCTACTGTTTTCTGGTAGAGCATGGAACGTTTATGGATAGTGTTCTTTGGCAGCGGAATACGAGCGGAATAGACCTGGGCATGTTTTACCTGCCGGGAAGGCTTAGCGGTGATATTTGTGGCTTTTAAGGTATGTTTGACATAGGTATCGAGCTCCTGCCGGGTAGGAGCCTGTTTAAAGATGACATTTGAGAGAATCGGTTCACTCTCAAGTGGCTGACTCATAACGTTTTTAGGCTTTTTGATCTTTACAAGACGTCTTTGCAGCGGATCATTTTCAAAGGCATGTTTTGTGTTGATATTGACTGTTTTTCGTAAAGCATTATGAAGATTATAGTGAGCAATATCCGGATTGTTGGCAACAGTCTCAATAATGATCTCATTTTTTTCAAAATCAACGCTGGAACGTGTCTTCTGATCGGGAGTGTAGCTTACCCAGGTTTTTTGTGATGAGAGCTTAGGCTCTTCCCAGTGGGTACGAAGCTCTTTCTGATACCTGTTTGTAACCTTCTCCATTGCTTTTAAATAGGCTTCGAAAGCAGCTTTGTTCTCTTTTTTATAGGTCTGGAATTGCTCTTTTTCAGCGTTGAACCCTGTCTGCTGGGAGTGCTTGAACTCTTCAAATCCTGATGCATTAAGGTAGGATGTGAACAACAGTGAGAGTGAAAAAAAAGACTTTAAAAACATACTGACCCTTTTATTGGTTGGATTACTGTGAGGTGCAGACTGAAAAAGTCTGCTGATGAAGATTTATATGTGGGTGAGCTTATAAAAAATCTTTTGGATCGGCGTCTGAAAAGTGTCCCCATTTGAGTTTGGCACCGCCAAGAAGATGCCAGTGAAGGTGCTGGACCTCCTGACCGCCATTTTCACCTATATTGGTAATGACACGGTAGCCGGATTTTGTGACACCGACATGCTCGGCAACTTCCTGTATAAATGGTGTCATTTTGCCCATCATCTCAGCTGAGACTTCATTAAAACTGTCCACATGCTGTTTGGGGATGATGAGGATATGTACCGGTGCTTTGGGATTGATGTCGTGAAAAGCAAAAAAGTCATCATTTTCCATTACGGGATTTGAAGGGATCTCATTGTTAATAATTTTACAGAAAATACACACGTTTAATTCCTTGGTTTTTAGTAGAGTTATTGTAGCACACTCAGGGCTGTATTCTCACTTTGACAGAGGCTGATTTTTTGCTTCAAGCTCTCTATAATCGATTTTTAACTAAAATACGCGTTATTTAAAGAACGGCTTGTGTCTATGTTTTAGGCAATGCAGGTCGAATATGGAGACTCTATTTGAAAGAGTGGTATGACGCAATAGACGGTGCTGATTCGGTTGAAAAACTCGAAGAGATACGCATCGCACTGTTTGGAAAAAAAGGGGTACTGGCAGCTGAGTTTGCCAAGATGAAGAGTGCTCCGAATGAAGAGAAGGCAGGGATTGCCAAAGAGCTCAATATCCATAAAGGGAAATTGACGGCCCAGCTGACTGAGCGCAAGACGATTTTACAGACGCAAGAGCTTGAACGTGCGATGAAAGAGGAAGCGGTTGATGTAACGCTTTACTCGACACGCTCATCCCGCGGTGCACTGCATCCGGTGATGGAGACGATGGACCGCATAGTCGAGTATTTCAGTGCGATGAATTTTTCTGTCAAAACCGGTCCGATGGTCGAAGATGACTTTCATAATTTTGAAGCGTTGAACCTTCCAAAATACCATCCGGCCCGTGATATGCAGGACACTTTCTATTTCAAAGATGAGATGCTGCTGCGTACGCATACCTCTCCGGTGCAGATCCGTACGATGCTGAGCCATAAACCGCCTATCCGTATGATTGCGCCGGGTGCCGTTTTTCGGCGTGATTATGACCTTACCCATACGCCGATGTTTCATCAGGTCGAGGGACTGCTGGTTGACGCAGAGGGGGAAGTCTCTTTTGCCAACCTCAAGTATATCCTTGAAGATTTTTTGAAATATATGTTCGGTGACGTCGATGTACGTTTCCGTCCAAGTTTCTTCCCGTTTACAGAGCCGTCTGCCGAAGTGGATATCAGCTGTATCTTCTGTGAAGGTGAAGGGTGTCGTGTCTGTTCGAAAACAGGCTGGCTGGAAGTACTGGGCTGCGGCATTGTCGATCCAAACGTCTTTAAAGCGGTTGGTTACGAAGAGGTGAGCGGCTATGCGTTTGGCCTTGGTGTGGAGCGTTTTGCAATGCTGATCCACCGTATTGGAGACCTTCGGTCACTGTTTGAAGGGGATGTTAGATTGTTGGAGCAGTTTAGATGATCGTTACTAGAAGCTGGCTGAATGAGTGGATTGATCTGAGCGGGATCAGCACGGAAGAACTGGCCAAAACATTTAACGCTATCGGTCTTGAAGTTGACCGAACCGAGAGTTGCCGTGTCCCTGAGAAGATCGTTGTCGGAAAAGTCCTCGAATGCGAGTCTCATCCTGATGCCGATAAGCTGAGCGTCTGTCAGGTTGATATTGGCAGCAGTGTACGCCAGATCGTCTGTGGTGCAAAGAATGTCCGTGCCGGTCTGAGTGTTGCTGTTGCTGTTGTTGGTGCCCAAATGCCTGGCGGCCTGAAGATCAAGCCGGTCAAACTGCGTGGTGTGGACAGTGCGGGAATGATCTGCTCTTCCACCGAACTTGGCCTGCCGAAACTTGAAGATGGTATTATGGAGCTTGATGAGAGCATCGGCAAGCTTGAACTGGGCAGTGAGCTTGCACAAAACAGCTATTTCAATGATGATCTGATCGAGATTGAACTGACTGCCAATCGCGGTGACTGTCTGAGTATCCGTGGGATTGCACGTGATCTCTCCGCAGCATTCAATCGTCCGCTGAAGAACCTGCCATATGAAGATAGTGAAGAGGACAGCCGTATTGGTATAGGTCGTATTCTTCAGCTTTCGCATACAGAGACGCTGAATGTCGATCTCAATTATCGGGCGATTGAGCTAAAGAACCTGAAGCTGCCGATGCTGTTTGCACTTCGTCTGGCACAGATCGAAGAAGAGAAACCAAATGACATCGAGTCTCTGCTCTTTTACGCAACCTATAACAGCGGGGTTATTATGCGTGCTTATCATTATGGCTTCTTTGCTGATGAAAAAGCGCAAAAAGCTGTGGTGACTTTGAACGAAGATGAAAAAGGGTATGCAGCTATTTATGGTAATGAGAAGGCTTCGACTGTCGGTATTATTCAATATGATGTATCACGTGTTAGCTATGATGAAGGGATTGTCTTGCTGGAAGCCAGTTATATTCCGCCGGATATCATCTCCCGTAAAATGCATGAATCAAAAATTGAGAACGGCCCTTTCTTCTATCGAACATCACGCGGCAGCGAACCGGATCTTCAGCTTGGTATGAACTGTGCGCTGGGAATTATTGATAGTTTTTCCGATTCGAAAATATTCGGGGGAACAGTCGATCTGATAGAGCAGTATGAAGAGCGTGTTGTTTCGGTTTCAATGGAGGATATTCATGCTTTTATCGGTGCAACGATTGAGAAAAAAGTTGTAACGCAACTCCTTAAAAATCTTGGTTTTGACATCAAAAAATCGACGAATAAAAATTTCGTGATCGAGGTGCCTCGTTTTCGACATGATATTGTCAACACTCAGGATATTATTGAAGAGATCGTTCGTATGGTCGGGATTGACAATATCCCTTCCAAGCCTTTTGCTTTCTCTGAAGAAAATCGCCTGGAAGATGACTATTTTGCCTATAAAAAACGCCGTGTCTATCGTCATCGTGCTGCACAGAGCGGCTTTTACGAGAGTGTCCACTTCGTCTTTGAAGAGCAGGAGACTCTCAACGCTTACGGCTTTGAGTGTGTAAAAGCGGAAAAGGCACTGCTCAATCCTATTGTCAATACGATGGATACCCTGCGCCCGACCCTGACGATCTCGTTGCTCCGTGCAGCGAGCCAAAATGTAAAAGTGGGGCAAAATCAGGTAACTCTGTTTGAAGTAGGGTCTGTTTTCAGTGCTGAACGTGAAGAGTCGGTCTGTATGACAATGCTCTTTAGCGGAGACATTGAGCGTGATAAGCTGAGTAACGGCGGTAAGCCGGCTCCCATCACTCTGGACCACTTTGTCCAGAAAGTTGCCGATATTATCGGTGATTTTGATCTTCAGCCATCTAAACCTTCCCATAATCTGGCACATCCGTTCCAGTGTGCCGATATCATGATCGATGGTCAATCTGTCGGTGAGTTATATAAACTTCATCCGAATGTTCAAGAATCATTTGACCTTAACGCAACCTATCTGTGTGAGTTGGATTTTGATGCACTGCCGTATGGTCTGCAGCAGGCAGATCCATTTTCAAAATTTCAGGCTTCATTCAGAGACCTGAGTCTTCTGATGCCAAGTGCAATGGCTTATAGCGACATAGAAAAGGTAATCGAAGCCCATAAAAGTGACGAAGTGATCCGTTTCTATCCGGTTGATCGTTACAGTGATGAAAAACTTGGCGATGAAGTGAGCCTTTCACTGCGTTTTGTCCTCCAGTCACCAGAAAAAACATTGGAAGAGGAAGACATTACCTCTTCAACGGATGGTATTTTAAAGGCACTGCAATCAGAACTCGGGCTGACACTGCGATGAAAACAGTACGTATCTATCCCGCTGAAGCATTTACCTTTAAAACGGATGCGATAGCTCCTGACAAATCTATTTCGCATCGCTGCGCCATGTTTGCTACCCTGGCTGAAGGAAAATCAGTCGTTACCAACTTCCTGCGTGCGGAAGATACACTCAACTCGCTCCAGATCGTAAAAGATCTTGGTGCTGATGTAGAAGATGACGGTACGACGATCACCATCAGTTCCAACGGGATCAAAGAGAGTGAAGCAATTCTGGATTGCGGCAATTCCGGGACCGGAATGCGTCTTTTTTGCGGGCTTTTAGCTTCAGCGGAGGGGCACTTTATTCTGACCGGAGACGAGTATCTAAAACGGCGGCCTATGAAGCGTGTGACCGCTCCATTGCGTGATATCGGCGCTAAACTTGATGGCCGTCAAAACGGTGATCTGGCTCCGCTGAGTATACGTGGCGCTTCATTGAAAGCTTTTGACTATGAGAGCAAGATCGCATCGGCTCAGGTTAAAAGCGCCATGATCCTTGCTGCCCTGCATGCGGATGGAGCATGTACCTACACAGAACCTGAGCTTAGCCGCGATCATACGGAACGGATGCTCAAAGGGATGGGAGCTGAAATAAGCGTAGATGGTTTAAAGACGACGATCAAGCCTATGCAAGGGTTGCTCAAACCTTTAAAGATCCGTGTCCCGGCTGATCCATCTAGTGCCACGTTCTTCGCCGTTGCTGCTGCGATCACGCCGGGTGCCTCGGTTGTGCTTGAAGGGGTGACATTCAACCCGACCCGTATCGAAGCGTTTAAAGCCCTGGAGCGTATGGGTGCCGATATCAGTTATGAACTGACCGAGGACATTTATGAACCGATTGGTAATATCACTGTTAAAAATGCTCCTCTTAAAGCGGTGACAATTGATGACAATATATCGTGGTTGATCGATGAGCTTCCGGTTCTCTCAATCGCTATGGCCTGTGCAGAGGGAACAAGCTATGTGAAAAATGCCGAGGAGCTGCGTGTTAAAGAGAGTGACCGTATCGCTACGGTTGTCACCAATCTCCGCCATTGCGGGATCGAGGTGGATGAGTTTGAAGACGGTTATGCGGTAAAAGGCGGAGAACTGCTGCCTGCCCGCGTTGAAAGCTATGGTGATCACCGTATTGCCATGAGCTTTATCATTGCCGGTCTGCGCTGTGGAATGGAGGTGGAAGACATCGACTGTATCAACACCTCTTTCCCTAACTTTTTTGATCTCTTGAAAGAGCTGACAAAGGTCGATCTGTGAAGATAGAGCTGGCGGAGAAGTATGGGTTCTGCTTTGGTGTCAAGCGTGCGATCAAGATTGCCGAAGAGAACACAAACTCTGCAACCTACGGACCGCTGATCCACAATACCAAAGAGATTGAACGGCTTAACCGTGATTACAATGTTGCGTTGAGTGAGAATCTGAATGATTTCAAAGCGGGTGACAAAGCGGTCGTCCGAACACACGGTATCCCGAAACATGAGCTTCAGGCATTGATAGAGTTCAATGTTGATGTGATCGACGCCACGTGCCCGTTTGTGACGAAACCTCAGGAGATCTGTGAAGAGATGAGCAAAGAAGGGTATGATATCGTCATCTTTGGCGATGAAGCGCATCCGGAGATCAAAGGTGTTAAAAGCTATGCATCCAATGGTGCCTATGTCGTCACTTCGGTTGAAGAGTTGGAGGCGTTGAAACTGCATGAACGTGTGGCCGTAGTTGCGCAGACGACACGCAAGATCGAAGAGTATCTGAAGATTACGAATTATCTGATCCCGCGTCATAAAGAGGTGCGTGTCTTCAATACGATCTGTAATGCGACTTTTGAAAACCAGGATGCGGTTAGAAAGCTGGCTGCGCGTGCCGATGTGATGATCATCATCGGTGGTAAAAATTCATCCAACACCAAACAGCTTCACTCCATTGCCGAATCTACCGCAACCAGCTATCATATCGAATGTGCCGATGACCTTGATGCGGCATGGTTTGAGGGAAAAGAACTCTGTGGTATCAGTGCCGGAGCTTCCACACCCGACTGGATCATTCAGCAAGTAATCGATAAGATCGAAGCCCTGACAGCTTAGTCTGGCCGGGTCTGCTTCCGTAACTTTCTAAGTACTATTTCTCTTTTTTCTTAAAATGTCATAATAATAAAAGTAAATTTTAGCTATACTCACGCAATTTTATAGTTACAAGAGGTATAGGTATGGCTTTCGATAACGAACCATTAGAAGAAGAAAATTTCGCGGAGATGTTTGAGGCTTCATTGAAGAAGCAAGAATCAAACCGTATCACGGAAGGTGAGATCGTTGAAGTTCAAGAAGAAGACAATCGTGCATTAGTTGGCGTAGGTGAAAAACTTGAGGGTATGTTGAACCTCGATGAGATTCGTGGTGAAAATGGCGAACTGCTTTTCGGTAAAGGTGACAAGATCACAGTTATGGTAACAGGTTACTATAACGAGCGTCCAAAGATCTCTTACAAAAAAGTGCTTGAGCAAGCGAAGACACGTGAGTTTATTGAAGCTCATAAAGAGGACTACGAAGACGTTGTTATCGAAGGTATTATTACCAAGAAAAACCGTGGTGGTTATGTGATCGAAGCAGATACCGTTACTTTCTTCATGCCACGTTCACTGGCTGCATTCAAAGAGAGTGATGATGTTGTCGGTCGCAAGATCAAAGCACAGGTTATCAAGATCGATGAAGATGAGAGCTCTATTGTTGTTTCACGCCGTAAACTCTTCAATGAAGATCGCAAGCGTAAAAAAGAGATCATCGATGCGTTGATGGAAGAGGACAAAGTCGTAGAGGGTACGATCAAAAAGATCACCAGCTACGGTATGTTTGTTGATGTCGGCGGTGTTGACGGCCTGGTTCACTACAACGAAATCAGTTACAAAGGTCCGGTTAACCCTTCTAAACTGTACAAAGAGGGCGAAGTCGTTAATGTCAAAGCGATCTCTTACGATAAAGAGAAACGTCACCTTTCACTTTCTATCAAAGCGGTTCAGGAAGATCCATGGGCAGAAGTTGAGTCTGAACTGGATGAAGGCGATACTATCTCGGTTACGGTCAGTAATATTGAACCGTATGGTGTTTTCGTAGATCTTGGAAATGATATTGAAGGTTTCCTTCACATCTCAGAGATCACTTGGGATAAAAACATTAAAAACCCAAAAGACTACCTTGAAGTTGGTCAGGAGATCGATGTTGAAGTTATCGAGATCAACTCCAACACGCATAAACTTCGTGTTTCACTCAAGCGTCTGCTTCCAAAACCGTTTGATGAGTTCGTGAAAAACTACTCTGAAGGTAATGTCGTAACCGGTACAGTTACTTCACTGACTGATTTTGGTGCATTCGTCAAAATTGGCGGTGTAGAAGGTCTGCTTCATAACCAGGATGCTTCTTGGGAGAAAAACACAAAATGTAAAGATATCTTTAAATCGGGTGACGAGGTTGAAGTTAAAATTGCCAAGATCAACCGTGAAGATCAGAAAATCTCATTGAACCACAAAGTCCTTCAGGAGAGCCCGATCGATAAATTTGCTACAACTAACAGTGTAAACGATGTTGTCAAGGGTACTGTACGTGACGTGAAAGATTTTGGTGTTTTTGTCTCTATCCAAGATGGTGTCGATGCTCTGATCCGTAATGAAGATCTTTCTCCGCTTAATGCTGAAGAGCTTGAAGTCGGTCAGGAGATTGAAGCGGTTATCGCTGTGATCGATACACAACGTGATCGTATCCGTCTCTCTGTCAAGCGTCTTGAACGTATCAAAGATAAAGCGATTCTTGACGAGTTCAATGACAATGAATCACACAGTCTCGGTGATCTGATCAAGGACCAACTGAAGTAACATGCAAGGTTTTGCAAAATGGTTAACGCCGGTCATCGCACTGGGCGTTGCCATCTTCATTGCTATATTATTGATAGATGTTAACGAGGGAGGCCCTGCGCTCTCTGTAAAATCTTCAGTATCCCAGAGCAGTGAAGATGCAAAACCAGCTACTAAAGAGAAACGCTGGATCGATACCTTGGCAACCAGTGAACGACAGGGTTACTTTTACCCTGTCAATGAGATCTATGTCGACATAGATCTCAATCAAAAATTAGTCAACGAAAAAATCTACCGACTTTCAGCTGCACTGCATGACCCCTATCAACTTTTTTGTCTGAAGCAGGAGCTGCGTCAGCATCAACTGCGCTATACGCTTAAAAGTGATAAAGAGGGTACGCAATTCCTTGTCTATGCGAAAGAGAAAGCTAGAATGAAAGCGCTGGTAGAAGCCCTTAAAAATTACAATATTACGGCAAAACATCTGCCGTATAAAGAGGATCACCAATGGAAAAACATAAAGTAGTTGTTTGTGACCATATCCATGAAGCCGGTCTTGAGATGCTTCAAAACGATGACCAGATCGATTACGTTTTTGCAGCAGACATCGATAAAACTGCGCTGTTAGATGTTATTGCCGATGCTGATGTAGCCATTACCCGCAGTTCTACCGATGTTGATGACAAATTCATCGCAGCTGCGAAGAAGATGAAAGCCATTGTACGTGCCGGTGTCGGTGTGGACAACGTCGATATTGACGGTTGTTCAAAAGAGGGGATCATTGTTATGAATGTCCCTACCGCCAACACAATTGCGGCAGTTGAGTTGACGATGGCACATATGCTCTCATGTATGCGTATGTTCCCATATTCGCATGATCACCTGAAAAATCAGCGTATCTGGAAGCGTGAAAAGTGGTATGGACATGAGATGAAGGGCAAAAAGCTTGGTGTTATCGGATTTGGAAACATCGGTAGTCGTGTTGCTGTCCGTGCCAAAGCATTCGAGATGGAAATTGTCGCGTATGATCCATACATCAATGGTTCAAAAGCAACCGATCTCGGTATGGGATACACCGAAAACTTTGATGATATCCTTGAGTGTGACATCATCACCATCCATACACCGAAAAACAGCGAAACGTTAAATATGATCGATGCTGAAGAGATCGCCAAGATGAAAGACGGTGTTGTCCTCATTAACTGTGCCCGTGGCGGACTTTACAATGAAGATGCCCTTTATGACGGTCTGAAATCCGGTAAGATCCGTTTTGCCGGTATCGATGTATTTATGAAAGAGCCGGCGACCGATCACCCGCTGCTTGACCTTGACAATATCATTGTTTCCCCACACCTTGGAGCCAATACGTTCGAGTCACAGTATAACATCGGTACTCAGGCGGCACAGCAGGCGCTAGAGGCAGCTAAAGGGATCGCTTTCCCCAATGCTTTCAATTTGCCGATCGATGAGTCGAAAATCCCTTCTTTTGTGAAACCATTCCTAGTTATGGGTCAAAAGATCGGTTTCCTGGCTTCTCAGATCAACAAAGCACCTTTGGTCTCCGTCAAAGTGAGCGGACAGGGCGAAATCGCTAAATATATTGAATCACTGGCTACATTTGTAACGGTAGGTGCAATGGCTGAGAGCAGCGGTGATACGATCAACTATGTCAATGCCGATTTTATCGCTGCCGAGCGTGGTGTTAAAGTCGACTCTTCAGAAGAGAGCGCTTCTAGCATCTATAAAAACCTTATTACGGTTACACTGACAACTGAAAAAGATGTTATCTCGATCAGTGCCACGATCTTTGAAGAGGATGTTCAGCGTATCGTCGATATCAACGGTTTTGATCTGGATGTTGAACCAAAAGGAAGCATGATTCTTTTCCGTAATACCGATGTACCGGGTGTGATCGGTCAGGTGGGTACTGTATTGGCAAACAGAAACATCAATATTGCCGATTTCCGTCTCGGCCGCAGTGATAACGGGCAGGCACTGGCCGTTATTATCGTTGACAGTCCGATTAACGATACGGTGCTTAATGAACTCGCTTCACTCGAAGCCTGCATAAGTGTCGATTACGCCCGCCTGTAACAGTTATATTGTTCTTCCTGAAGTTATGCTCTCCGCATAACTTTCAAATTGGAAAGTTATCTTGAAAGTAATAGTTTTAAACTATTATATTTTTTTATTTTATATCTCTGCTTGTTCCCATCTCATCGTATATAGTACCAAAGTACAATAGACACACTTCATAAAATCTGTTAATATCTGAACAATAGAATAATATTCCTGTTTTTAAAGGTGTAGTAATGTCAGCAATTATCGGTTATGTCTCCCAGCAAGAGGGGACGGTAAACGTCACTTTCAACAACGGTTCAAATGAAGCTTTGGCATCTCACATGTCAGTTCACATGAATGACGTGATCAATACAGGTGACAATGGTGCAGTTATCCTTGTCTTAGACAATGGAAATACCATGCGTATTGGACCAAATCAGCATGTCATCCTCGATGAGACAGTTTATGAAGATGAGCTGGCTCAAGATGAGACAGAAGTGGAAGTTGCCGCACTTCAGGCACTTATTGAAGGTACGGGTGATGTTGAAGATTTGGAAGAGACTGCCGCCGGTGAAGAGGCTGAAGAGGGATCTGGAACAAATCTAACTGCTCAGACTGCACATATAGAAAACCTTGGCTTTGCTGATGCTTCGGGACTCGATACTTCAGGAATAACGAATACGACTTCACTGCTTGAACTCGATGCAGCTGCCGTTTTAGCTGCCGATACGGCAATACCTACACCAGTAGATGTGACGTCTACACCCGCACCGGCAGATAACACAGCAGCAGATGCAATATCTATACCTACGCCTAGACAAACAGATACTACAGCAGCAGATGCAACATCTATACCTACGCCTAGACAAACAGATACTACACCACCACCTGCACCGAAAATTGATACTATTGGTTTGACTAATGACAGCACACCAAGCATCTCTGGTCAAGGTGAACCAGGAAGTACGATTACCATTATTGTTGATGGCGAACCAGTGGGTACGACAACAGCTGATGAAAATGGTGATTGGAGTTATGAACCTGACTCTGATGCACCACTTGGAGATGGCCCTCACGATGTTGAAGCTACGGCGACTGATAGAGATGGTAATACTTCGGATGAATCAGAAACAGAAACAGTTAATGTTGATACGACAGCACCAGAAGTCAGTGTCAATGATATTACACTGACTAACGATAGTACACCGGCCATTAGCGGAACTGTCAATGATCCAGATGCTACAGTCATTGTAATAATTGATGGCTCTGAATATGAAGCTGCAAATAATGGTGATGGTACATGGACATTGGCAGACGATGTCGTTGCAGAACTCGCTGATGGCAGGTCAGAGATTGATGCAAAAGCAACCGATACCGCTGGTAATGAAGGAACAGGCTCCGGAAATGTCACAGTAGATACTACTGCACCAGATGCTCCAACTGTTGTACTGGAGACTGATAGCGGAAAGGAAACTGGTGATCTGATCACTAACGATGGAACAATTGTCGTTACTCCTAATGAAGAAAATTCAACAATAGAATACAGCAACGATGGTGGTGAAACTTGGTCGACAACACCTCCAGTAGCTGTAGAAGGTGAAAACAGAGTACTTGTAAAAGAGACTGATGAAGCTGGAAATGAGTCTGTACCGGCAGAGATTACTTATACGGTAGATACAACACCTCCATCTGTTACTGTTAATGAGATCACTACCAATGATACAACTCCAGTTATCAGTGGGCAAAGTGATGAGCCAAACAGTACTGTGACACTTGAGATTGATACCGATGGCGACGGTGTTGCAGATGTAGTATATGAAACAACGACGGGTGAAAATGGATCATGGAGTGTTGATACAGGTTCTGATGAACCAACAAGTGGTGAATTCCCTGAATTGGGAGATAGTACGATTGATGTCACGGCTTCTATTACTGATAAAGCGGGAAATAGCGCTGAAGGAACCGGAACTATTATTATTAATGGTGATGCTGGCACAGTTGAAATCACTGGAACAACAAATGTTGGTGATACATTAACCGCAACAGTGAGTGATCCAGATGGAATCGAAAACGCCACGATCAGTTACCAATGGTCTGCAGGTGGTGTCGCCATTACTGGAGCAACCGCTTCTACGTATGTATTAACCGATGCAGAAGTAGGTGAAACAATCACCGTTCAAGCAAGCTATACCGATGATCAAGGCTTTGCTGAAAGCCCAACGGATTCAACAGATACCACCGTAGCAGCAGTGAATGATGGTGCGTCAGTTGAAATCACTGGAACAACAAATGTTGGTGATACATTAACCGCAACAGTGAGTGATCCAGATGGAATCGAAAACGCCACGATCAGTTACCAATGGTCTGCAGGTGGTGTCGCCATTACTGGAGC
>JAYEMF010000098.1:0-13059 GCA_034717975.1 Campylobacterota bacterium | reverse complement strand
CAGTTGAAATCACTGGAACAACAAATGTTGGTGATACATTAACCGCAACAGTGAGTGATCCAGATGGAATCGAAAACGCCACGATCAGTTACCAATGGTCTGCAGGTGGTGTCGCCATTACTGGAGCAACCGCTTCTACGTATGTATTAACCGATGCAGAAGTAGGTGAAACAATCACCGTTCAAGCAAGCTATACCGATGATCAAGGCTTTGCTGAAAGCCCAACGGATTCAACAGATACCACCGTAGCAGCACCGCCAGTTATTACCGTTGGTGACACCACAGTAGTTGAAGATATTGCGCAAGTCGTTGCTAATGCTTCAGATATCGATGGAGAGATTGTCTCATCATCGCTCAGTGCCACTTACGGAACAGTTGCTCTTGCTTCCAATGGGGATATTATATATACACCAGATGTAAACTACCATGGAACTGATATGATCACTGTCTCTGTCACAGATAATGATGGTGCGACAACCACCCGAGACATCGATGTCATAATCTCAGCAGTTGCTGATCACTTGCTGCCTGAAGATGGATTGGCAGTAACTATTGGTGATCCACTTATTAATACTACAGTGATAGATCCAACACTGGACGAAGATACTCGTGCAAATGTATTTTCATCTGATGGATTGACCTTGATATCCTCAGGAACAGATTTGAAATTTACCGGAAATGGTATAGGTGTAGACGATGTGTTTATTGATGCGGGAGAATCATTGACTGTTGAGTTTACATCAAGTGTCCAAGAATTGTTGTTAGGCCTTAGCAATATGAAGGGTGAAACCACAACTATTACTTTAGTAGATGATAGTTTGAATACTGTTACATGGACATTTGAAAAAGTTGATAATAAAATTATGAATGAAACGAAAACAGTTGTCTATAATAATGGAGACCCTACTTTAACTGAGAGTGTTACATGGGATCCGAGTAATGGACAATCAGACACTATAACTATCCATCATAATCTTGGTTTTGATAATTTTATTATTACTGCGACAGGAAACGGGGTTGCATTAGATGAAATCATTGATCCTAGAATTGCAGATAGTTCAACTTATACATATCCTATTTCTATTACCGCGCAGCTGCCAGAAGCATCTAATACAGAAGAGATTGCAAGCGTTACGATGGCTGAATTGCCGGCAAACTCTGTATTGCAGGTATATAATACCGCCACCGGTCTCTATGAAGACCTGACTACCACTAATGGTGCCTATGATATTCCTCTGACACTTTTGGATCAACTGGCATTGGCAACAGACAACTCTCTACCAGATGGTTTTACACCTCTCGTAACGGCGGTAACGCAGGAATTGGATGGTATTGGAAATGTTATAGATACATCTACAACAACAATTGGCGGATCAGAAGGTACAGCTATTGATAGTACAGATAACTCTGACTATATCGATGGACGTGGTGGCAGTGATACGATCGATAGCGGGGCAGGTGATGACATCCTTGTTTATGATAGTGCAGATGCATTGCTAGATGGTAATATAGGTAATGATTCATTATTATTGTCAATGAACTCTGATCTTAATTTTGATATTGATACAATCACTCAAATTAAAAATATTGAGAAGATTGATCTATCTGAGTACGGAGATCACCGTGTTGACAACCTGAGTGTACAGGATGTACTCGATATTACAGATACCAATAATGAACTCTTTATTGATGGTGAAACAGAGGATGTTGTCACAACGGATGGTACATTAAAAGTAACGGGAGAAACCGTGGAGAGCAATGGTCATGTATATGATGTCTATACGGATACCGGAAGCTTGAGTGATGCAGGTCTGACATTAAATATTGAACAGAGTATTACAGTAGATCCAACATAGAGGCTATTTCCCGGTTATCGGGAAGTAGATTGACTTGCAGAGTTTTTACATAGAGTAGAAAACAGTTTTACTTCAACAGCATCGCCAAAGAGAGGCGATCACTCACCCCTAACTTCTCAAAAATATTGCTCATATGCTGTTTAACGGTACGTTCTGTAATATCGAGTGCTGTGGCAATCTCTTTATTGCTTTTACCGTCTTTTACGAGAAGAGCGGTCTCTCGTTCACGTTCGGTGAGCCTGTCGAGCGTATCGCTCTTCTTTTTTGATGAAGAAGCCGCACCGTGAATGAGTTGGCGCATAAAAGATGGATAGAGCCATACGGCACCGTTTTCGATGGTGATCATCGCCTGTGTCAGGTGTTTGAGGTGGATGTAGGTATTGCCATAGCCTCGGATGCCCAATGGCAGGAGTTTTGACCCCTCTGCAAAAGAAGGTGCGTCGCTGAGTACCATGATCTTTGAAAAAGGGAATTTTTTCAGCAGTATCCTGGCCATATCGGGATCAGTGATAATGGTACTGTCCGTATTAAGCTCATTGATCGACGGGATAATAGAGATCTCATTTTCGAGACTCTTAATATTGAAGCGTTCTATGAGGTTGATTTTGTCGCTATAGAGCTGTACCATTATCGCTCCCTCAATGCACTGTCTTTAGCTTTTAGAATTGGCTTAAGCAGATAATCCATCACCGTCTTCTTACCGGTAATGATATCCACATTTGCCACCATTCCGACTAAAATATCATTTTTCTCACCATTTTTCTCAAGGTGGTTCTCGTCAGTTTTAATCCGTACAAGATAGAAGTTGTTTCCTTCCTCATCGACAATGGTGTCTGAGCTGATGTAGGTCACTTGCCCTTTAAGCCCACCATAGATGGCAAAATCGTAGGCGGTGAACTTTACAATGGCCTTCTGGCCCGGGAAAAGGTAGGCAATGTCAGAGGGCTTGATCTTAGTCTCTATGAGCAGAGTGTCCTGGATAGGGACAATCTCGACGATATCCATACCCGGCTGGACGATTCCCTTGACCGTATTGACCAGCAGCTGTTTGACAACACCTTCAACAGGTGAGCGGACCATGGTTCGTTTGACACGATCTTCCAAAGCGGTACCGGACTCCTTGATGCGTGACATTTCGGCTGTGACTTTGTTCAGCTCCTCTTTGGCATCATGTTGGAATTCCAATCTTGTTTCGGCCAGCTTGTCCTCTGCTTCGGCAATCGTTGATCGTATACGGGGGATAGAAAGGGTGACGGCATTGAGGTCACCTTCCATAGAGGATGCCTGACGTGAGAGCTGGAGAAACTCAACTTCAGAGACCAGCCCTTTTCTTACCAGCGGCTTGGTCATATCGACCTCTTTGGAAATCAGCCTGTAGCTATGCATTAGCTGATCACGTTTTGCTTTGGCTTCAGTCAGCTCATTTTTACGTTGAGAGATCTGCTCCTTGAGGATCTTGAGCTTTTTTTCCAGCTTTTTCTGGTCGATCGTGTAAAGGGTGCGCTCATGTCTGATAAGCTCCGGCATCTCTTTTTCTGTCGCTTTGTCAACACGGAATTTTTTTCCGGTCGATTCTGCTTCTAGACGGATTGATTTGGCTTTAAGTTCATAATAGCGAAGCTTGTTCTCTTCAAAAGAACTCGAAAAGCCGGTATCATCGATCTTGATAAGGATCTGCCCTTTGTCGACCTTTTCGCCTTCATCGACGAGGATTTCAGAGACAATACCCCCCTCAAGATTCTGAATGATCTGGATCTGTTTGGATGGGATGACTTTCCCTTCACCGCGTGCCAGTTCATCGACCTCTGCAAAACTGGCCCAGACGATCAGCCAGACAACGACGACGATCATGATCCATAATATCTGTTTGGATTTGACCGGTGCTTTTTGGAGTATGGCTGCACTCAGAGAGTTCATGTAGGCGAGATCGTCCGGTGTGTACTGTTTCTCTTGTTTCACGATTTTCTCTTTTGCAAAGCTTTAAGGACCTCTTCTTTTGGCCCATCCATAACTATTTTACCCTCATCCAGAAGGATCAGACGATCTACCAGTGCCATCATGCCGGTCTTGTGTGTAACCAAAATGGTTGTTTGGTCTTTAGTCGCCAATTTCAGACGCTGCAAGAGCAGTTGCTCGGTTGAATTATCCATGGAGTTAGTCGGCTCATCAAGCAGAGCAATAGCTGTCTCTTCGATAAACGCACGGGCAATCGTAACACTCTGCTTCTGACCGCCGGAGAGTCCATAACCCTGCTCACCGACAGGCATATCGTAGCCCATAGGGTGCTGGTTGACATATTGATCGACCAGACCTATCTGTGCGGCACGCAAAATCTTCTCATCGGAAATGTTTGGCTTCTTATAGACAATGTTGTCTCTGAGCGTACCTTGGAAGAGGGTGATATCCTGAGGGACATAGGCTACCTGCTTGCGAAGATCGGCAGGATCGATCTGATTTAGGTCGATGTCATCAATCAAAATGGAACCGCTTGTTGGTTGATAGAGGTTCATCATCAGTTTTTCAATGGTGGATTTTCCTGAACCGATACGACCGATAATACCCACTTTTTCACCTGGTTTGATAGTAAATGAAATACCGTTTAGAATCTCATTCTCTGCACCGGGATAAGCAAATACCACATCTTTGAAGGTGATCTTTCCATCAAAACTGGAGCGGTGGATGAAACGCTTCTCTTCGGGACGTTCAACAGGAAGCTCCATGATCTCATTCAGCGCATTTAGTGATGTTTTGGACTGCTCATAATTAGAGAGCAAAGCAGCCACCTGTCCCATCGGTGCAATAGCCCGTGAGGTAAGGATGACAGCAGCGATCAGCCCACCCATGGTCAACTCCATCGCTTCGATCATATAGACACCAAGGATAAGTACCGCTACGGTATTTAGCTGGACCAAAAAGGAGGTGACCGTGGTTATCGAGTTGGAAAGGATACGGGATCTCAGACTCTTATCAGCGATATCGCCCGTTGCCTCTTCCCATTTATATTGGGCATGGCCGTGTGCACCCATCATCTTGATCGCTTCAAGATTGTTCAGTGTCTCGATAAGCACAGAGTTCTTGGCCGCTGACGCTTCATAGGTGCTCTCAACACTTTTTTGCAGGGGTTTTCGAATAGATAGGCTGTAGATAAGGATGATCGCCATGATCACAATGGGTACGACAATGATAGTGCCGGCAATATAGTAGGTGATGACTAAAAAGATCAGGACGAAAGGGAGGTCAATAAGGGTAGAGACCGTTGAAGAGGTAAAAAAGTTTCTAATGCTCTCAAACTCTTTAAGATGGCTGGCAAAGGAGCCGACAGATTTTGGTCGTACGGCCATTTTTAAGTTCATTACCTGTTCAAAAATAATGGAAGACATGATGACATCACTCTTCTTACCGGCAATCTCGAGAAAGTAGGTACGCATGAACTTTAAGAGCATATCGAAAAAGTAGACGACAACTATCCCGGTGGCCAGGACCCACATGGTCTCAATGGCATTGTTTGGTACAACACGATCATAGACATTCATGGTAAAGAGCGGGGCGGCAATGACAAAGAGGTTGATCAGAATAGAGGCAAAAAAGACATCGCGGTAGATGCTTCTAGAGTGCATCAGTGTTCCCCAGAACCAGTGCTTGTCATGGGTATGCATCAGTTGATGACGTGATTTTTCATAACGATGTTCCGGTTTTAAGAAGAAGGAAAAACCAAGGTACTGATCATCCAGTCTGTTAAGGTCGATCCACTCCTCACCTTCGGGCAGTTCGGGATGGATGACCTTCGCTTTATTGGCGTCCAGGTCGATATCTTCCAGGATACAGGCACTTTTATTCTGAAGGACAAGAATACACGGCAGAACCATAGCAGGGATATCGGCCAGATCGCGTTTAACAAGTTTGGATGAAAAACCGGCACGTCTGGCAGCTCGCGAAAAGTTTGATTTTGAGTGATGCAGGGAGAATAGTTCAGGGGTTGCAGCTCCATCTTCGATGGGAAGTCCTGCAGTGAGAGCTTCTGCACTGTAGGGCTTGTGATGGAGCTTGGTAAAGATAACCAGACACTCCAGAAGCGGATCAGTTAGGTGGTGGTGTTGCATCAGTTTTTAGGATATTCCAGATAAAACTCAATCCGGCGGTTTTTAGCCCGGCCGTCTCTGTTCATATTGTCAGCTATCGGATTGGTCTCCCCTTTGCCATAGATAACAATACGCTCTTGGGATATTCCATTTTCAATTAATGCTTTTTGGGCATTTTCAGCACGTTTTTCAGAGAGGTACTGATTGTAGAGTTCACTACCTATGCTGTCAGTATAGGCATGGACCTCCAATACTTTGTCAGGGCTCTCTTCTGCCATTTTTGCAACAACGGCAATATGTTTTTTTGTCGCTTCGGAAAGTTCGGCCGAACCAAAAGCGAAGTGGGCATGTTCGATGGTCAGTTTTGCACCGGTTGATGTCTCTTCAACGACGAGTGTCTCCTCTTTCTCAGGCTCCTCTTCGGCAACATAAAGGGTGTGCTCGATTTCAGGGTGTGCTACTGAACAGACTGAGTTGATATCGATGAACTCATCAAGTTCACCATACAGAGCGAGGTCTTCAATTTCCAAGACGTTAAAGGCAAGCTCTTCACCCAGCGGTGCTTCTACTTTCTCAGCAACATTAGTTTGTAGTGCATAGTGAAGCAGACCGACTGCTTCTAAAATCCGGTAGCGTGTAAAAAGAAGATCTTTCTCCGCTGTTGCGACCTGTTGACGTGCATTGTTGAATTCAAGCTCGACGTTAAGCAGATCAAGCAGACTTCGTCGGCCCAACTGATACTCTTGGGCATATGAGGAAGAGGTCTGTTTGGAAAGGTTGGCATGCAGATTCAGACAGCGGATCTGACGCATCAATATCTGATGTGCCATCCAGGCCAGTTTGAGTTTTTCAAGGACGGCGCGCTGCTGCTCGTTCAGGCTCTCTTTTTGAGAGGTGATGTACTGGAGGTTCTGCAGACGTAAGGCTTCATCACTGCCGCCGTTATAGAGGTTATAGTAAAGACGCAGCATGGCACGATAGCCCTGGTCGGTACTCTTAACCCCGTCAACATCGTCTGACCAGTCGGCAGAGAGTTCGGCATCGATCTTTGGATAGTAGGTGCTTCGGCTTTTCTCCATGGTTGCCTGACGGCTTTGGATGTTGGCTCTTTCGATCGCCATGGTCGGATTGTAGATCTCTGCGAGGTTTTCCAACGCTTCAAGAGTATTGGCCGGCAGTGCAGGGGCATTCGGCTCTTCAAGCAAGCTGGCACTGCGCATCTCGCCATAGATACGCTCAAAGTTGATCATCGCATCCTGGTAGTTGTTCTGCTGAGAGATGTAATTGACATAGGCCAGTGCAAGACGGCCCTCTGTCTGTTCCATATCTGAACGTCTTCCCAGTCCGGCAGCATTTTTTTCACGGATCATTTTATAGATACGCTCGTGGGTTTTAACATTCTCATCTTGCAGGTTAAGCAGGGCTTTTTGCTTCAAAACAGCAATATAGACTTCAGAGGCACGCAGGGCGAGGGTATTGGCTTCCTGAATGGATGTATAACGGGAAGCATCGATGCGTCCCTCTTGCTCGATAACATCATATTTGGTCTGGAAACCTTGAAAGAGGTTCTCAGTACCTACGATTCTTGCCTCTTTACGGGTCAGGTCCTCATCAACATCGGGCTGGGCACCATCATAATCTTTCTCTGTATGTTCCATACCAATGCCACCGGTGAGATCAAGGGTTGGTTTATAACCGGCATCAGCTCTATCAAGGTCATAGCGGACCGCTTTATAGTTGCTGATCTCACGCTGCATATTTGGATTTGAATCAAGGGTGTTTTGTACCATCTCCGGCAGTGTTAATGCAAAAAGTGCAGGGGTAATAAGCATCAATAAGAATGATTTCAAAATGTGTGACCTTAGTTGTTGAATTTTTAGCGTTAAAATAGTGGATTATTATACTTATTTTTTATAAAAAACGGCAATTAACAGAGCCAATTCTTGAATGATGTTGTCAAAAATAATCAAAAAGTAATAATTTTGGCGCTTAAGAGGGGAGATGGTGATACAAAGCAGTGCTTCGTATCAGATTTTAGTAAAGATGGATTTATAGAGAAAAGTGTCTGTCCAGATCACTCATCTCAAGTAGAACAGGGACGATGATGAGTGAGGCGACTACAGCTGCAATCGTCCCGAAGATCAAGGCGACACCCAGTCCGCCAAAGACCGCATCAGATGCCAGCAGTGTCGATGCCAGAATGATGGCCGCAGCGGTTAGAAAGATCGGTTTGGCGCGAGTTGCTGCCGCGTGAGCGAGGGCATCGATCTTATTCATCCCTTTATCGAGCATCAATGATTTGGTAAAGTCAATGAGGAGCAGAGAGTTTCGTGAACTGATTCCGATCAGGGCAATAAAGCCGATCAGGGAAGTGGCAGTTAAAAAGAAAGTATCCGGTGTAAAGAGGTCCATGATCCAGTGTCCTACAATCACCCCGATGATGGAGAGAAAGCTTCCAAGCAGTACGATCCCACTCAGGGCAAAACTTTTATAGTAGATGACCATCAGCAAGAAGATAAGGACCAGGGCAGCGATAAATGCGCCACCCAGCTCAACAAAAGTGTCAAGTGTGACTTCCATCTCACCATCCCAGAGCAGTTGATAGAACTGACCGGTCTCGATCTCTTTGAATTCGAGGTTGAAGAGACCGGTTTTCGTAATCTCATACTCATCGGTAAACTCATCTAAGATCATATTGCGGGCATCCATCAGCGGATATACCTGAGAGACCATATCGGTCTCGGCTACGACATTTGCCATCTGGTGCAGATTTTTGGTCATGATCATCGGATTGGACTTGACCGGATTGAGTGTGGTGACTTCCGTGATCGGCACCATCATTCCCATCTTGTTCATCAGGCGGAGACTTGAAAGCTTCTGCTCGATGGCCCGCTTGTCTTTTTTAGTGAACTTCTTGCTCTTTTCACTCAGGGTCAGAAATATGGCGATCTGATCATTATAGGCAGTACTGTTCTTGACGGCAACACCCATCCCCTCAAAGGCAAGATAGAGAATGTCGTTGACCTGTTTGATACTTAGACCCGACTTGGCGATCTTGATGGTGTTGACCTCGATCTCAAATTTATCATAGACAGCATCCTGCATCACATCGATATCTACCAGTCCATCGGTCTTTTTGAAGACAGCTTCAACACGGTCGGCAAGATGGCGGATGCCTTTGGCATTGTTGCCATAGACTTCGGCAACAACGGCTGCCATTGTCGGTGGTCCTGCCGGCGGTTCAACAAACTTGATCTTGGTCTGGGGGTAGAGGGCTTCACAACTGCTCTGGATCTGGGGGCGCATACGTTGAACCATCATGTACGATGGCTCGCTGCGGTCATGCTTTTTAGTCAGGTTGAGTACGACTTCAGCCACATTTTCACTGTTTTTAAAGTGTGAGCCTTTGATAAGACCCGCAAAGTCAAGCGGCGAACCCTCTCCTAGAAAGACCTCGGTATTGAGTACCTCTTTCTCTTTTTGAACAAAGCCGACAACACAGTCAGTCACCTGTTTCGTCTGGTGGATAGAGCTTCCTTCTGCCAGATCGACATAAATATTGAAGGTGTCATTGTTCTTGCCTGGCAGCATCTTTGCCAGAACGATCTCAGCCGGGAACATCATGACCGAGAGGATAAACGCGAGGAGCGTTCCCCACAGGGCAAGCTGTTTTTTTAATTTACTTTGGAGCCCAGCTTTTAATATTGCTTCAAACTTGTCAAGCATTAGTGCGCTCCTTCTTGGTTTTTTGGTTTTTTAAGCAGTCTGACTGCCAGGTACGGCGTAAAGATATAGGCTACAAAGAGCGATGCGATCAGGGCGACCGGGACATTGGCCGGGATCGGTTTCATAAACTGTCCCATCATGCCTCCGACAAATGACATCGGCACCATGGTCAGGATGATAGCCAGCGTAGCGATGTTGGTCGGTGGTCCAATCTCATCGGTTGCCTCGATCATCAGTTCATCTTCATTTCTCTTGGCCGCAGTCGGACTGTGGTGGTGGCGGTGAATATTTTCAATTACGATGATCGCCGCATCGACCAGGAGCCCAAGACTCAGCAAGAAAGCGAAGAGGGTGATCCGGTTGATCGTCTGACCGGTAATGTATGCGACGAAGAGGGTGATCGCCAGAATCGCCGGGACACTGAAGGTAACGATGAGTGATTCACGCCATCCAAGGACAAAGATCAGCAAGATGGCAATGATGATGATCGATAGAATGAGGTGGAAGACCAGTTCATTGACCGCTTCATTGGCCCGTTCCCCGTCATTTCGGGTAATCACATAACTGATGCCGTTTTCAGCCATAAGCTCCTGATATTTCTCAAGCTCATCTTTAACCGCTTCGGCAATAATTACGGCATTGGTCCCCTGGAGTTTTGAGATAGTGAGCGTGACCTGATCCTGCAGCGGTGTAAACGTGCCGTCTTCTGTCTGCATGCTGACCTGGGCTGATTTGAAGTTCTGTACATTGTAGGAGTCTTCAACGGTTGCAATATCTTTCAGATAGATTGCTGAGCCCATATACTGTGCGACGATGATATTTTCAATATCCCGCTTATCGTCGATGGCATTTTTGATGCCGACCATGACGATCTCATTCTCTTTTGTACGGTTTTTAACCGCCGGTACACTGTAGGCAACCGCCTGGATGGACTGGGTGATCTGTCCCAGAGAGAGGTTGTACCCGGTCAGCTTGTTCAGGTCGACCAAAACATTGAACTGGTGTTTATGCCCGCCTTTGAGTGCTGTAACAGCAACATTGTCAAGACCGTTGACATGGTGCTGGATCTGTTTGGCTTTGTCGTAAAGTTCGGTCTCATCCATATCCGGGTTGTTGGAGTAGAAGGCGACTGAGACGATCGGGATGTCAACATCGATATCGAGCGGTTTGATGATAGGCTGCATAATGGTCTTTGGAAAGATATCCATGTTCTGCATGATCTTGTCGTAGATCTTGAGATTTGAATCCGCTTTCTCCTCACCGATGTAGAAGGCAGCATTGACCACACCGACATTATCCATAGCAGTGCCGTAGATGTGTTCGATCCCTTTGATCTCTTTGAGTTTTCGCTCAAGCGGTTTGACGATGACCTCTTCGATCTCTTTGGCGGTAGCCCCCGGCATGGCGACGATGACCGTTGAACCGCTGACGACCATCTGCGGGTTCTCTTCACGCGGCATGACCATCAAGGAGAGGTAGCCGATAGCAAGCAGGAATGCACCCAGGACCGGCGTTAGCGAGCTTCTAAGAAAGGCTTTGGCGATCTTCCCGGCATAATCTTTGGGTTGATAGGAACTGTTGTTTGTCTCCATTAGCAGCCTTTAGTTGACATTGATGGTCGCATACATACCCGGATAGACAGTATGCTTGCCAGGCTTGAATGATACTTTGATCCGGAAGGTGTGCGTCATCGGGTTGGAACTTGGGATAATGGCAGAAACTTTACCGACTGCAGCAAGTCCGACAGAAGGTATCTGGACATTGACTTTTTGTCCGTACTTGAAGGATTGAAGATCATTTTCGGCTACTTCGGCAGTAATCTTCAGGTCATTGAGGTCAGAGAGGACAAATGCCGGCATACCCGGCATTGCCATCTCACCGACTTTGATGTTTTTGGCAACGATCACACCGCTGTTCGGTGCGACAATACGAAGGTACTTATACTGGTTTTTCACCTCTTTGAGCTGCTCATTGGCCTGCTCGACCTGCTTTTTGCTGATGGTGACCATATCCTGAAGGTTGGCTGCTGCCAGTTCAAGCTGTTCGACTTCAAATTTGGAGACCATGTTCTTTTTCAACAGGCGTTTGTGCCGGGCCAGGTTGAGCAGGACGTTACTGAGCTGATTCTCATTCATCTGCAGCATCAGCTGCGCCTGGGAGATACCGAGCTGAACACGGGAGATAGCCGAGTCGATCTCTTTGGAGTCGATCGTATAGAGGAGTTGCCCCTTTTTGACACGTTCTCCTTCAGAGGCTTTGACTTCCGTGACAAAGCCCATGTAACGGCTGGTGATCATCTTCTCGTTATCGGAGATGACGGTACCGGCCAGGGTCAGTCCTTCTGCAAGGAGAACGACGGCTGTCGAGAGTAGGGTGAGTAGGATTTTTTTCATCTATTGGGCTCCATTGGCTAAATCTTCAAGCGCAAATACACGCTCGTTTCGTTTGTTCTTTACGACTTGCAGTGCAAGAATTTTTTCAATCTGCAGTGATTGCTGGATAACGACATCATTCATTGATGCCAGGTTTTCCCGGTAACGGGTCTCATAGCTCTCATAGATCTTGTTGGCAAGTTCAAGCTCGCTTTCAAGACTGCTTATCTCTCCGTTGTAGCTTTCGATCTCGGTACGGATCTGGGCAAGTCTCAGTGCGATCCCTTTTTTAGCGAGATCAAGCTGCGTTTTCATTTTCAGCTCTTCAACTTTTGCCTGCTCGATTTTACTTGAGTCAGTCCCGCCGCTGAAAAGGTTCCAGGTGAGCTGTGCCCCGACAGTATAGGCTTTATGATCACTCGCATCACCCAAGAAGGTGTCGTCTGCCGTGCCAAACTCACCAAAAGCGCCAACTTCGGGAAGGTAGCCGGCTTCAGAGACATTTACCATTTCGCGGCGGATCTTCATGCCGGTCTCAGCTTTTTGGATATCGAGGTTGCGTTTTAAGATAGTCACGTTATCGAGTGCAACCATTGGCACTTCCGAAGCGGGCAGAGTGATCTGTTTGACTTCCTGATCGAGAAGAAAACTCAAAAAGTGATAGAGAAGTTTCTGGTTGGATGTCATCTGATTGACCAGACGGATGACATTGGCCTTTTTGGCTTTGATCTCAAGCAGGTCAACCTCTTTGGCATACCCCTCGGCAATCATGGTGTCGATCATGTCTTCAAGTGTTATGATGTTGGCAAGAATTGTTTTCAGATTGGCCAGTGAACTCTCTAAAAGAGCCATATCGTAGTAGCTTTTGCGTGTCTGATAGACCTTTTCACTGAGCACATCTGCCTTGTCAAGCTGTTTCATCTTCTCCATGGCACGGGAGATCTCGGTATAGCCGCTGATCTGCCCGCCGGTGTAGAGAGGGACCTGATAGACCAGTTTACTCTGGAAGAAGTTGTGGTCGTCCGG
>JAYEMF010000097.1:0-11603 GCA_034717975.1 Campylobacterota bacterium | reverse complement strand
TTATTGCTTAGTTTGATCAGTGCGTTTGCCTTTGCAAGCGGTGGGGGAGGTGCTACAGAGGTCGCACCGGATATAACAATGACATGGGTCGGTTTTGCCGCTCTGGCTATCTTTGTCATCGGCTACTATTTTGTGGCGATGGAAGAGAAGTATCATATTGACAAGGCGAAGCCGGCACTCTTGACCGGTACCTTCCTGTTTATGCTGGTGGCATTCTATTATGCGATGAACGACATGAATATGAGCCTTGTTCATACTCAGGCACAGCACCTGATCCTTGAGATCGCCGAGATCTTCTTCTTCTTGTTTGTTGCGATGACCTACATCGAGTCAATGATCCATATGGGGGTATTCGATCGCTTGAAGTATAACCTTGTATCAAAAGGGTACAGCTACAAAAAACTCTTCTGGGTAACAGGATTTTTGGCATTCTTTATCTCACCGATCGCCGATAACCTGACGACGGCACTGATCCTCTCAACGGTTCTGATTACCATTACGAAGACAAAACGTTCATTCCTGGTTCCTGGTGCCATCAATATCGTCGTTGCGGCGAATGCCGGTGGTGCATGGAGCCCGTTTGGAGATATTACGACGCTGATGGCCTGGACAGCAGGGAAAGGAACTTTTGTTGACTTCCTCTTCCTTTTCCCAGCCTCTATTCTCGGCTATCTGGTTACGGCATTTCTGTTGAGTAAAGCGGTTCCTGAGGATAAACCTGACTTTGATGCAGCGGCAGAGAAAAAGCCGATAATGATGCACGGTTCTAGGGTGGTGATCGGTCTTGGGATTTTCACGATCTTCTCTGCGGTTATGTCGCATCAGGTGCTGCATCTTCCGGCGATGTGGGGGATGATGTTCGGTCTCTCTCTGCTGAAGATCTACAGTTACCGTCTGAAGCGTGTCCATAAAAGTGAATTTGATGTTTTTCACTCCATGGCAAAAATTGAAAATAATACGCTGATGTTCTTCTTCGGTATTTTAGCGGCAGTCGGAGCGCTCTATTTTATTGGTTGGCTGGCGCTTGCAGCGGTAGTATATGACCCTAACGTTCTTGGTCCGACCATCTCAAATATAGGTGTCGGTATCCTCTCGGCAATTATCGATAACGTTCCTGTTATGTCGGCCGTGCTGAAAGCGAGTCCGACGATGGGTCTTGATCAGTGGATGCTTGTAACCCTGACTGCAGGTGTAGGTGGTTCACTCATCAGCTTCGGTAGTGCGGCCGGTGTCGGTGTTATGGGCAAGCTGCCTGGCATCTACACCTTCGGTGCCCATATGAAGATGTCATGGATGATCATGGTCGGTTATATTGTCTCGATCATTGTCTGGTATATTCAGTATGAGATGCTTGGTTTTTACATTAAGCACTAATTGCCATACTCATTCGAAGCTCTTTTGTGAGCTTCACATCTAGTCACTCTTCTAAATCAAATCTTAATTCATTTTGCTGTATCCTTTTATAATTATTATGTCTAAAAAGGCTCAGATGTGAAAGACGTTAGCATTATTGTTCTTGATTTTGGTTCACAATACACTCAACTTATTGCTCGTAGACTTCGTGAAGATAAGATCTACTGTGAAATTATTCCTTACCACTCTTCTCTCGATGATATTAAAGCAAAAAACCCGCAGGGGATCATCCTGAGCGGCGGTCCTTCATCAGTTTACAATAAAGATGCCTATGAGGTAGATCAGGGTGTTTATGACTTGGGTATCCCGGTTTTGGGTATCTGTTACGGTATGCAGCGAATTGCTGTAGACTTTGGAGGTTCTGTTATCCGGTCGGATCACCATGAGTATGGCAAAGCAGAGCTGGAGATCAATATAAACCATGGTGAAAGTTCTCCACTTTTCCGTGATTGTGACAATGAGCGTATTGTCTGGATGAGCCACTCGGACCGTGTGGATGAACTACCAGAAGGTTTTAAACCGATCGCTCACTCTGACAACTCTCCTTACGCAGCCATTGCCAATGAAGAAAAACGTGTTTATGCGATGCAGTTCCACCCTGAAGTACAGCACTCGGAAGAGGGCTATCTGATGCTTCGAAATTTTGCCCGTGTCATCTGTGGTGTTACTGAAAAATGGAAGATGGAACACTTTGTCAAAGAGCAGATCAAGAAGATCCGTGACCTTGTCGGTGACGGCAAAGTTCTTTGCGGCCTAAGCGGTGGTGTTGACTCTTCTGTTACGGCAGCTATCCTTTATGAGGCGATCGGAGATCAGCTGATTCCTGTCTTTGTTGACAATGGTCTGTTGCGTAAAGGTGAACGGGAACAGGTTGAAGAGGTCTTTAAGATCAATCTCAAAGTACCTTTGGTTACGGTTGATGCGGTTGACAGTTTCCTTGATAAGCTGGCCGGTATCAGTGACCCGGAAGCCAAGCGCAAGATCATTGGCCACACTTTCATCGAAGAGTTTGAAAAAGAGGCCAAAAAACATGATGGTATCAAATTCCTTGCACAAGGAACGCTCTACCCGGATGTGATCGAATCGATCTCGGTCAAGGGCCCATCAGAAGTGATCAAATCTCACCACAATGTCGGCGGCCTTCCTGACTGGATGGACTTTGAACTGATCGAACCGTTGCGGGAACTTTTTAAAGATGAGGTACGCAAGGTAGGATTGGAACTTGGTCTGCCCTCAAGTATGATCAACCGTCATCCATTCCCTGGACCGGGTCTGGCTATTCGTATTATGGGTGATGTTAACCGCCCTGATTTGACCTTGCTTCGTGAAGCGGACGTTATCTTGCTCGATGAGCTTAAAGCGAGTGGTTACTATACGAAAACCTGGCAGGCATTTGTCGTACTCCTGAATGTCAAATCGGTCGGTGTGATGGGCGATAACCGTACTTATGACAATACCGTCTGTGTCCGCGTTGTTGAAGCCGTTGATGGAATGACTGCGACCTTCGCACACCTGCCGCATGACCTCCTGGAGCGTATCAGCCGCCGTATCATCAATGAAGTCGACGGTATCAACCGCGTGGTCTACGATATCAGTTCCAAACCGCCTGCAACCATCGAGTGGGAGTAGGTGAAAATTTTGAATGCTAAATTTTAAATGTTGAATGATAATGAACACTGATAATTCAAAATTCAAAATTCAAAATTCAAAATTGGGCAGCCACAAGCTTCCTATCTATCTATTTTCCAAAACCTCCCACCCCGATGTCAATTTCATTCCTGTACTCGCAACCGAGTTTTTTCAGCCTGATGTTGACTTTAGCCGATATGATGCCATCGTATTGACCTCAAAGCAGGCCGTAACGGCACTAGATAAGATCTCCGGCGCATGGACGCATATCCCTGCCCTGACAATCGCTGACCTGACCGCTGCTATGGCACGGAAATCGGGTGCGACGGTGATGGAAAAAGGAGATGGTTACGGCGATTCACTGGCCGAAATCATTATCAACGGATATCCGGACAAGCGCTGGCTCTATCCTCGACCTGAGGTAGTGGCTTCTGATTTTGGCGATAAGGTGCGTCATGCCGGTGTTGATCTTGATGATGTGGTTGTCTATAAGACATCGTGTAATGCAGAGGCAGGAGAGATTGAGCTTGAAGATAATGCTGTCCTGATCTTCACTTCACCATTTACGATTGACTGTTTTTTACACTTTTATGAGTTTAAACCTGGGCATAAAGTCGTAGCTATCGGAAAAACTACTAATGGTGCTTTACCTAAGAGTGTCAAGGCTGTGATGCCTGAGACTCCTTCCGTGGAAAATTGTGTTTCCCTCGCCAAACAACTGGCAGATTAAGCCTTTCTAAAAGTTAATTTTCTGTATAATATTACTAAGCCTGAGTGGTGCGATAACTCGCATATCAGGGGGTTCTACATATTCACTTAGCGGACTACGTAGATACTTTTGTGTGCGGCGGTTTTGTCTGAGGGCGAAAGCTTTAAAAACTGCCCCTAATGAGGTGCTCGCTTCGCTTTTTTTCGGCTTTGAGAACCAAAGCTACTTGCGGAACGCCCACTCGGACTCTTATGTTTTGAAGTGTTGATACAACACTGTTTTTAAGTAATGTTGTCTAAATACTTCTTCACATACTTCATCATATTTACAATAATCGGAGACTTTTTATGAATGTAATGGTTGTCGGCAGCGGCGGACGTGAATACTCTATCGGTCGTGCACTTGAACAAGATAGTGCAGTAGAAAAACTCTATTTTTCCCCGGGCAACGGTGCAACAGGCCAGTTGGGTGAAAATATTACCATTAATGATTACAATGAATTGGCTGATTTTGCTTTAGAGAAGCGTATCGATTTGACGATTGTCGGTCCGGAAGCTCCGCTGGTCGATGGTATTGTCGATATTTTCAAAGCAAAAGGTCTGAGGGTATTCGGTCCTTCAAAAGAGGCGGCACAGCTGGAGGGTTCGAAAGTTTATATGAAAAACTTTCTGGCAAAGTACAATATCCCTACGGCACGTTATATTGAGACAGATCATATCGAGACAGCGTTCAAGTTTATTGAAACTCTGCCGACGCCGGTTGTTGTAAAAGCCGATGGTCTGTGTGCCGGTAAAGGTGTGATCATTGCGCAGAGCCATGACGAAGCGAAAAAGGCGGTTTCAGAGATGCTTAGCGGCAAGTCCTTTGGTGATGCCGGTAAAAAGGTGATCATCGAAGAGTTCCTGGATGGATATGAACTTTCCATGTTCGCTATCTGTGACGGTAAAGATTATATTCTCTTGCAGGCAGCGCAGGACCACAAACGTCTTTTAGACGGTGATGAAGGGCCAAACACGGGTGGAATGGGTGCCTATGCACCTACACCGCTGGTAAATGACGAGATCTATCAGAAAGTGAAAGATCGCGTTGTCCGTCCGACACTCGATGGAATGCAGGCAGAAGGGGCACCGTTTGAAGGTGTCTTGTTTATCGGCATAATGGTTGTCAACGGCGAACCTATCACTCTTGAGTTCAATGTGCGTTTCGGCGACCCGGAGTGTGAGATTTTGATGCCGCTGCTCAAAACACCAGTCAGTGAACTTTTCTATAAAGCTGCGTCAAAACAGCTGGATAAACTCAATGTTGAATTCAGTGAACAGTATGCTGTCGGTGTTGTTATGGCGAGCCGTGACTACCCGTATAAAAGTTCTGACCCGGCTGAGATCGTTGTAGATAAAGTTGTGCATGAAGAGATCGCCAAATATACGCATGTCTCTTATGCCGGTGTCAGTGAAGAAGATGGCAAGCTTTATGCAACGGGCGGACGCGTCTTGGTATGTGTAGGTTTGGGTGATACCATTAAAGAAGCCAGAGACCGTGCCTATATGCTGTGTGGACAGGTTCACTTTTCCGGTAAGAAACTGCGTACCGATATCGCTTATCAGGCCCTTTGATCACGATGGATGAGACCGTTCAAGAGCGCCTGGAGCGTGAACAGTTGGAACTCGCCCCTGTAAAAAAACGTGCAGTTGCAACACTGATCGATGAGCTGCTTCTCTCTTTTTTACTGATTATTATCCTCTGGGACAGTTTTCAGTCTGCTCAGACCATAGAAGATATGATCATGCTTACCAATGCATTCGTTTTTGAGTTTATGGCGATGAAAATTGCCTATCAGACCTTTTTTATTGTTCAGTATGGTGCGACAGTTGGAAAAATAGCGATGAAGATTCAGGTGATTGAACTCTCAACGATGACTACACCGACGATTTTTGCTGCACTGAACAGGGCTGTTTTTCGCATTATCAGTGAAATGATCTTTTATCTTGGATTTATCTGGGGAATGATGGACCCGGCCCGTCAGACATGGCATGATAAAACGGCACGGACAGTAGTGGTTGATGTCTAAACTCTGGCTGCTTCTGTTAGTGGTGACTTCTCTTGGAGCATCGGAGCTGCGCCATGATGATAATATTACTTTACAAGAACAGGGAGCAGCTCTTAGTGAACAGAGTGTTTCCGTTTCCCCTGAGCAGACACCCACTGTAAAAGTTTCAAAGGGCTTGATGTCTGTCGGTAACAAGATGCAGGTTTATGCTACGAAGATAGATTCGAACAATACAAAACTTCATGCGTCCGGAGACGTCCTGATTTTATATAAAGATCAGTACCTAAGTGCCAATAGCGCAACATATGATCGTGACAATGGTGAACTGGAGTTGTCAGGCAATATCGTTGTCATGCAGGGGGCCGACTATTTTGCGCTGGGTGAATATGCTACGTTTAATCTAGACGCCAAAGAGCGCACCTTGACACCGTTTTATATGACCGACAAAAAGAGCCGGGTCTGGCTGAGTTGTGAGAAAGCTCATGCTCTAGATAAAGATTTTGACCTGCAAAGCGGGATCATGTCGGGGTGTAATCCGACTGATCCGCTCTGGCAGATCTACTTTAGCAGTTCTGATTATAACAGTGAAACCAAATGGCTCAATATTTACAATGCTCGCCTTTACATTCATGAGATACCGGTTTTTTATGCACCATATTTTGGCTATTCACTTGACACGACTCGTCGAACCGGTCTGCTTCCACCTTCATTTGGATTGTCAAGTTCGGAAGGGTTCTATTATGAACAGCCTATCTATATCGCCGAGTATGATGAATGGGATCTGGAATTAAGACCGCAGATCAGAACCAAGAGGGGTGAAGGGATCTATGCGACATTCCGTTTTGTAGATTCAAAGATATCCCGTGGTGAGATCACGACCGGTGTATTTAAAGAGAAGAGCGACTATTTTCAAGAGTATCAGCTTCAAAACAACAAGCACTATGGGTTTAACATCTATTATGAAAACTATAACTTTCTAAAACAGTGGTTTGGACTTGAACTGAGTGGACAGTCGGGATTTTATACCGATATCAACTGGATGAATGATGTCGATTATATCAATCTGGCTTCACGAAATGATGAAACAAGGTATGCTACGACCAATCAGGTTTTCTCACGGATAAATACATTCTATAATGAAGATGATCATTACCTTGGAACCTATTTCAAATATTATCGTGATCTAAACAGTGACAAAAATGATGAGACACTTCAGAACCTTCCAACCATTCATTATCATCACTACTTGGAAAGTTTTCTGGATGAACACCTTTTGGCCAATGTTGATATTGCTATGAATAACCTCTATCGTCCGACCGGAAAGAGAGCCATAAAATCCAATGTAGATATTCCTCTGATTCTGCAGACATCAGTTCTGGATGATTACCTCGATCTGAGTTATCAGGCATCACTGAATGGGAGACATATCTCCTTTGGCGGTACTCCGGATGATCAGAACCTTAACACTGAGTATGAATCAGGACAATATTATCGTAATGTACATACGATAAATGCCGGAACCTACCTTACAAGAGGTTACGACGATTTTGCTCATACTATGGCTTTTAAAACGGCCTATACAAAAGCAGGTTCAGAATATCGTGATGGATTTTATGAAGGGATTGATGCCTTTTGTGATCCTGAGTCTCCAACTTATGATCCGGCTTATGAGCTGTGTAGTTACTACAATGTCAATGAAGTAGAAGAAGAGTCACGTCTTGAAATGGTACAGTATCTTTTTGACGAGAGTGGTAAGCAGTTTTTTTATCACCGTATCACACAGGGGATCAATCATGAAGAGAATAATGAGCTGGGTGAACTGGAGAATGACTTTATCTGGCAGATTACGGATGCCATCTCTTTCAATAGCGATACCTTCTGGGATCATCAAAACGATTACCTCTCCAAGCAGGTGAGCGGTTTTGGTTACAATGATGGAGTTGTTCAACTGAATCTTAACCATTTTTTTGAAGATAAATTGCGCCGTAACAGGTCAGATGACAGTAGCTATCTTACCAGCAGGGCTTCTTACCGGTATGATAGACACTACCGCTATTTTGCCGGGTATGATTATGATTTTCAGACCGATCTAAAGAAAAAAGCGGAAATTGGCTTTATGTATCAGCAGCGCTGTTTTGATTTTGGTCTTCGTTATGTAGAGAACAATCGGCCCATTCTTCAAAGCGGCGGCGTGACAAACAGTATTTATGACAAATATATCTTTATAACCGTTATGCTGAAACCGATGGGCGGTACAGAGTTTGATTATAAATTTGATGACGAATAGGCGAGATAAATGAAACACAGAAAACATCTTTTCAGTGACAGGCGGGATGCTGCAAAGCAGCTTGTGGAAGTTCTTCCTATGGATCGTATACGAAGTGAACAGTGGGAGTTTGTTGCAGTCTCAAGAGGTGGCCTCGAGCTCTCCGATATGATGAATGAACGTTATGATCTATCGATTGATTTTCTCTTTTCAGAGACTATCACTGCACCAAACAACAGTGAATGCGAAGTGGCACGGGTGAGCGAACATGAAGAGATGGTGCTGCATGAGAAGCTGATCGAGGCTTTTGACATTAAACTCGATTATATCTATGGCGAGGCACACCGGAAATATGAAGAGAAAATATTGAGTATGGTCTATCGCTATCGTCATGGAAGGCAGTTTGAGAATGTAAAAGACAAAACTGTTTTACTGATAGATGAAGCAGCTGAGACAGGCTTGAAACTGCTGACAGCGATTAAAACAGTGATGGGTATGCACCCCAGAGCCGTCTATGTGGCCGTGCCGGTCCTGCCAACTGATGTTTTGGAGAGTCTGGAGCCGCTGGTGGATGATATTTTCTACCTTCACGATATAGAGGATTTTGTCGATACGGGCAGTTACTACGGTATATTGGAAGAAGTAAGTGATCAAGAGATAGAAAGAATGTTAGGAGATAAAACATGCAAACTGAAATAGTGATTGAACTGGAAAATAAGAGAGAAGCCTATGGCTTTAGCAAAGTTGCCCGACAGGCAAACGGGGCGGCTTGGCTGCAAAGCGGTGATACCGTTATCTTGGCAACGGTTGTCGTGGATGAGACGGACTTTGTGACCGAAGAGTTTTTGCCGCTTACCGTGCAATACATAGAAAAGACCTATGCGGCAGGTAAATTCCCGGGTGGTTTCTTCAAGCGTGAGACGAAACCGAGTGATTTTGAGACACTGACATCACGTATTGTCGATCGCTCTTTACGACCGATTTTCCCTAAAGGATTTGCCAATCCGATCCAGATCACTATTATGGTGTTGAGTGTGGATGATGAAGCTGACCTGCAGGTGCTTGCGCTGAACGCTGCTTCTGCTGCACTGTTTGTCTCAGATATCGATATTAACACCTCTATCACAGGAGTACGCGTTGGAAAGATCGGTGATGAGATCATCTTTAATCCAACTATGTCACAACTCAAAGAGAGTACACTCGATCTCTATCTTGCCGGAAGTAAAGATGACCTGTTGATGATAGAGATGCGCACACAAGGTTCAGTTGAGAGCGAACTGATCAGCTCGGCAATGGTCGACCCGATGATCGATCCGACGCTGACAGCTGAGACGGTCATGGATTATCGCTCAAACCGCATGCCCGAAGATGAACTGATCGATATCTTTGAGCGTTCCCAGCAGGTACTGAAAACGGCTAATGAAACTTATGAAAGTCTTTTCGCCGGTTATGCCAAAGAAGCGATGCCGTTAGAGTGCATTGTCAACCGTGCCGATGAAACAATGCTGGCATACCTGCGTGAGAATCATGCTGCCGACATTAAAGCAGCCGTGAATCAGATGGCTAAAAGTGAACGCTCAACGGCATTGCGACAAGTTCGCAAGAGTATTATTCAGGATAAGAGCGAGTGGGATGAAAAAGAGCTCAAACGGGCTATTGAGTCTGTCAAGCGCGAGATAGTCCGTGGACAGATCCTCGATGATCGTCTGCGTGCCGATGGTCGTGGGCTTGATGAAGTGCGTCCGATCACCATCGAAACAAACGTGCTTCCCTCCGCACATGCTTCGGCACTCTTCACCCGCGGGCAGACACAGGCGCTTGTTATTTTGACACTTGGCGGCAATAAAGACGCTCAGATGTATGAGAACCTCACTAGTGAAGGTACACAAAACGAGACCTTTATGGTGCACTACAATTTTCCGGGCTTCTCAGTGGGCGAACCTTCACCGGTCGGTCCGCCGCGTCGTCGTGAACTGGGCCATGGAAACCTTGCCAAGCGTGCACTTGAACCGGCCCTGACTGATCCGGGACATACGATTCGCCTGGTTTCTGAGATCCTTGAGTCCAACGGCTCCTCTTCAATGGCGACGGTTTGTGGCGGTTATATGGCACTTCGAGCCGGTGATATCGAGATGACCGATACCATTGCCGGCGTGGCGATGGGACTTGTCCATGAGGGTGACAAGTATGCGATTTTGACCGATATTATGGGGCTTGAAGATCATGATGGTGACATGGACTTTAAAGTGACCGGTACACGCGAGGGAATTACCGCTCTGCAGATGGACATCAAGCTTGGCGGAATTAGTCTCGACGTGCTGAAAGAGGCATTTTATCAGGCAAAAGCAGGGCGTTCTCATATTATCGACATCATGGAAGAGGCAGAAGCTGCGATAGAACTCAATGAAGAGAGCCTGCCGAGTTCAGATTTCTTCCATATTGATCCAAGTACTGTAGGCGATATCATTGGTCAGGCGGGTAAAACGATCCGTGAGATCATCGAGAAGTTTGAAGTAGCCATCGATATCGATAAAAAAGTGGGGCATGTCAAACTTTCTGGTAAAAATAAAAGAGGTGTAGAGGGTGCGCGTGCCCACATCGAAGAGATTGCCAGTAATGTACCTGAAAAGATCGAGTATCAGGTAGGTGATGTGGCTGATGGAACAGTCAAAAAGATTGTCGATTTTGGTGCTTTTATCGAACTGCCTGGAGGTGTAGACGGCCTGCTGCATATCTCCAAGATATCTGATGAGCGTATCAGCCGTGTAGCCGATGTGTTGAGCGAAGGCGAAAAGATCAAAGTGGAGATTCTTGAGTTCAAAGGCAATAAGATCAGCCTTGGACGAGCAAAATAGTTCACTTTTTTTTAAATACGCTACTTAAACAAAGTCCAAGTAGCTACGCTTGCCGCTGCATCCAGTGCTAACCAATGGCACTGAACACACGTGGCACTAAAGCTAGTCCCATTAATGGGACAGAGGTGAGTTTTTTCAAAAGAAGCTTTTATAAAAACTCTACAATTTAAACTAATTTTCAAGGGTGACAAACTATAATGCCGGACACAAAGTGATTTAGTAGGGAAATATAGGCATTTATGTCTCTATTGGCGTGCTCTTTTAGGGTGCGTTTACGCTATCCGAACGGACTTTGTAAACAAAATTTTGGAGAACATTTATGAAAAAAATTCTTTTCTTGATGGTTGCACTTACTGCTGCTGCATTCGCTGCTGATGGTGACGTTGCTAACCAGACACTTAAAGCATACTCAATGATCGCTGCCGGTGTTGGCCTTGGTCTGGCTGCACTTGGTGGTGCAATCGGTATGGGTCACACTGCTGCTGCAACTATTGCCGGTACTGCACGTAACCCAGGTCTTGGCGGAAAGCTGATGACTACAATGTTCATCGCTCTTGCAATGATCGAAGCACAGGTTATCTATACATTGGTAATCGCGCTTATCGCACTTTACGCGAACCCTTACCTCGGTTAATCAACCGAAGTCGTGTGTCCTATGCCATTTCAAAGTATAGGATAAACCCC
>JAYEMF010000096.1:0-2331 GCA_034717975.1 Campylobacterota bacterium | reverse complement strand
TGCTCATATAACAAGACCTGAATTTCAGAGATATCTTTACTCTGTATTTACCATTCATGAAGAGTGCTCTCAAGAAGAAGGAGTAGCAATGCTACATATTATACATGATGGATTTCCAAACAACGTCATCGTTAAATGCATCTTACACAACTTTAGGTATCCTTTGATAAGTAGCCATGCCGAATATAGCCGGTCTTGAGAGGGTGTACTGAAGTGGAGGGATAGACGATGCGTGATATAAAAACAAAGAGAGTTGTTTTATTTGCCATTTTATTTATTGTGATAAATATTGCTGTTTACGGCATTATCGAAATCAATAAACGGCAAAGAGTTCAAATTGCACTCGATGGTCATCTGGATAAACTGCAAACCCATTATGAAATACTTGAGTATCATCAAAAAATAACAGCAGATGCCACCTATAGATCAACTATTGATATGAAAAAAGTTATTGATATTTTATCTATCCGACCTTCCGCACCCCATTTTCCAATTTAAAAAAATGCGTATGAAACTTGCTTTGAGTGTTGAAAAAACGAAGAGTCAGTATGTCCACACCAGAAGTAAGCACCCAGAGTATCGATCATTTAGGATTGGTAGCCGGTATGATAGAACAGCTTGATATGAAAGCCTGTATTGAAACGGAGCTTCCGACAAAAAGTGATCAGAAGATATTAACCCATGCTGATGCGATTTCTGCGATGATTCTCAATGGTTTGGGCTTTGCCAACCGCAGACTCTACCTTGCACCGCAGTTTTTTGAAAAGAAAGCAGTCAATCTCCTGCTGGGGAAAAATATCACTGCCGATCAGATCAATGATGACAGCCTGGGAAGAACGCTTGATGCCATCTATGCATACGGTGCCAGTGAGCTCTATGAAAAAATAGCACTTAAAGCTATGCAGCAGCTGGAGATTGTTCCCCAGGCCTATCATCTTGATAGTACGAGTTTTCATGTCGATGGTCAGTACAACAGCGAAGAAGATAAAAAGGAAGGTGTTGTGCATTTGGTACAGGGCTATTCCCGCGATCACCATCCAGAGCTTAACCAAGTGGTGTTAAATTTGATCGTTGAGCATCAAAGCGGTATTCCCATGCTGATGCAGGCTGCCGATGGCAACCAGAGTGACAAGACAGCCTTTGGCACGATTATTGACGAGCATATCGGATCGCTTAAAGCCGTTGCCGATAATCCGCTTTTCATTGCTGACGCTGCACTCTACACCAAAGAGAACCTGGCATCTATTCTCAAACAGGAGATCGATTTTATCTCCCGTGTCCCCCTGGTGATCAAAGAGGCTAAGATATTTCAGTCTCAGGGGAGTGTATTGGAATTTACCGCTATCGATGACAACTACTCTTGCATTCAAAAAGTTGTTGAGTATGCTGATATAAAACAGCAGTGGGTACTCTATCGAAGTACGCATGCGGCTGTCAGAGAGAGCAAGACAGTAAAGCGCAAGATCGAGAAAGAGCGTATCAAAGAGAAAAAACTTTACGGCAAGCTTTCCAGGCAGGCCTTTTTCTGTGAAGAAGATGCACTGAAAGCCCAGAAGGATTTCGATAAGAGACTGAAGTGGCATCAGATGCATAATACAACCATTATCAGTAAGGGTGTATTTGCCACTAAAGGGAGGCCGCCTCAGAATGCTGTACCAGAGGCTATACACTATTTTATCACTGCCGATCTGATACTTGAGAAGAAAAAGATGGATCAAGCAGCAGACAATCAAAGCGGCTACTTCATACTGGCGACAAACAGACTGGAGATGTCACCGGAAGTGCTATTGCGTGAATACAAATCCCAACAGCGTGTTGAACGGGGATTTAGATTTTTGAAAAGTCCTGAATTTTTAGCCTCGGCGATCTTCTTGAAAAAGCCGGAACGCATCGAAGCCCTGCTGATGATCATGACACTTTGTCTGATGGTCTATGCAGGTTTGGAGTATACCATTCGCAAAGAGCTCAAAGAACAGGACAAGAGCTTTCCCAACCAGCTTGGAAAACCGGTTCAAAACCCGACGACACGATGGGTATTTGAATGTTTTATGGAAATACAGATGGTGATGATAGCGCAGTTAAATCAGAGTATCATCGCCAATTTAAAGGATCGCAATACTATGCTGTTGGATCTGCTTGGTGAGCATTATTGGCAGTTTTACAGGAACGGAAATTAAATGTTGAAAGTGGGTGCGGAATGTCGGCTGTATGTAAGGAAAAAAATCTTTTTGCTGCAGACCTTCTTGCTTTAAAAAACAGTGATGGATTAAAGCTGATCGTGCAGCCCGAACTTTATACTCTGCAGATACAGATGAAAGAGCAGGCAAAACA
>JAYEMF010000095.1:0-11799 GCA_034717975.1 Campylobacterota bacterium | reverse complement strand
ATCGAGCCAACGGAAAAGAACTGTGTTGTTCGTGCCCGTATCGATGGGAAACTGGCAGAAGTCTTTATCTTTGACAAAGACATCTATCCGCCACTGGTATCAAGAATTAAACTTTTGGCCAACCTTGACATTGCAGAACGTCGAAAACCGCAAGATGGACGTTTCTCTGCCAGAGTAAGTGAGCAGGAGTTCGATTTTCGTCTCTCAACTCTGCCTATTATGTATGGTGAATCTATTGTTATGCGTGTCTTGGACAAATCAAAAGCGCTGGTTAAACTTGAAGATGCAGGTATGGATCCAGATGGTTATGCCAAGCTGATCACTGCCCTTCACTCTCCATTTGGCATTCTTCTTGTTACCGGGCCGACAGGTAGTGGTAAGACAACCACCCTTTACGGTGCACTGAATGAACTGCGTAGTGTAGAAGAGAAGGTTATTACGGTTGAAGATCCTGTCGAGTATCGTATGAACCTGATTCAGCAGGTTCAGGTAAATGCGAAAGTAGGTCTTTCATTCGCAGCAGCTTTGCGTTCTATCTTACGCCAGGATCCCGATAAGATCATGATTGGTGAGATCCGTGACCACGAGACGCTTGAAATCGCGATCAAAGCAGCCCTGACCGGTCACTTGGTAATTTCTACTCTACACACCAATGATGCTGTCAGTGCCATTCCAAGGATGTCAGACATGGGAATTGAACATTACCTCATAAGTGGCGCCTTGGTAGCAATACAGGCACAACGGCTGATCCGTAAAATATGTGATCACTGTAAAACAACTGCAAAAATCCCTGCATCATTAATAGAGGAATATAGTCATTATATTCCTGAAGGAACCATCTTTTATGAAGGAGTCGGATGCCGGGAGTGTAATGGTACCGGTTATATGGGGCGTGAAATGATCAGTGAAGTCTTGCCGATATCAGAAGAGATATCAAGTATCATTGCACGTGCCGGTTCAAAAGAGGAGATCCTTGATCAGGCTAATAAGGAGGGTTTTGTTCCTATGTTTGTTAATGGTATGCAAAAAGCACTGGATGGAAAAACAACAATTGAAGAAATATTAAGGGTGGCAAAAGGATGAAGTATTTTAACGCGACAGTTCTGTCAAAAGGTAAAAAAGTTGCTCACGGTCTTTATGCAGAGAGCAAAAAAGAGGCTCACTATCTTGCCAAGATCAAATACACTGGTATTGTTCTGAAAGTTGCAGAAGGAAAACCGCCTCTTGAAGATCAAATAAAACAGCTCAAAGAGACTGTTTTTAAAAATGTTCAGAAGAAGAAGATCAATCCGGACCGTCTTATTGCAGCGATACGTCAACTGGCTGTTATGACCAATGCAGGTATCTCCGTTCATGACTCTTTTAAAGAGATTGCAGATGCCAGTGACGATCCTACACTCGAACGTGTATTTAACCAGGTTGGTGATGATATCAACTCAGGGTTAAGCCTTTCTCAGTCAATGGGGAATTTTCGTTTTGAACTGGGTAATCTTACTCTTGCTATGGTTGCACTTGGTGAAAAAACCGGTAACATGGCTGAATCAATGTATTCATTGGCTGATATGCTTGAAGAGATCCGCCGCAATGTGATCAAATTTAAAAAGGCAATGGCTTATCCACGAAACGTTATGATTGCCATGGCCGTAGCCTTTACCATTTTGATCTCTTACGTTGTACCACAATTTAAACAGATTTTTGAAGAACTGGGTGCAACACTACCACTGCCAACTCGTATCCTACTCTTCCTGGAACATCTCTTTAACAACTACGGATTGTATGTTCTTGGCGGTTTGATCCTATTTATTATGGTATTCAAATATTTTATCAACAACTCCAGGGAATTCCGATACCGATGGCACCAGTGGCTAAACCGTACATATCTCATCAAAGGTATCATCATGTACTCGACACTAAGCCGTTTCACCCTGGTTTTTTCTGAACTGGTCCGTGCCGGTATTCCTATTGCTGAAGCCCTTGATACCTCTATTGAAATGATCGACAATCTCCCGTTGAAAGAGAAACTTTCAACTGTACGCGGTGCTGTCGAAAAGGGTGACACCTTGAATAACGGTCTTAAAGATACAGGTCTTTTTGAAAATATGATTATTCAAATGATCGCTGCCGGTGAGTCAAGTGGTCAGCTTGATGCCATGCTTGACAAGGTCGCCGATTACTATAAAATGCGCTTTGATGCGATTATTGATGGCCTTTCTGAAGCCGTTGAGCCGATCATGCTCTTCTTTATCGCAGGGATGGTCATCTTGCTTGCACTTGGTATTTTCTTGCCAATGTGGGATATGGGGAACGCCGTTCAAGGTCGTACTTAAATACAAGAAGAAGGTCACTCCTTCTTCTCTCTCCTACTCTTCTTTATTCTCTTTTTCCACCAAACCTGTATATATCTCATCTTTTTGCATCAACCCTGCTTCATAAAGAAACTGTGAAGGTACAAAGTTTGTTTTTTTGATCTTGTCATAGCGTGCAAAGCTCAGGAAAAGTCGATCTTTTGCCCGGGTAACAGCTACATAAAAGAGCCGCCGTTCTTCATCCAGGCTTCCCCCACGACTCATCAGTTTTCGATTTGGAAAACGGCCATCCATCAGATCAACGACATAGACCTCTTTGTATTCAAGGCCTTTGGAAGCATGAATACTTAACAGATGAACGCCCTCCCCTTGTGTCAAGTCCTGTGATCCTAATACCATAGCATTTAGAAAACGTTCATGATCGCTGTAAGGCTTGGCAAGTTCATAAAGGACGCTTGATTTTCGTCGGATGCGCTGCAAAGATTCAATCTTTAGTTTTTCATCGATCTTGCCATCTTGCTGCTGGGCCCGTTTGGTAGCGAGTTGTTCGATTATATTTTGATAAAAAGCAGATCCTGCTATCTTTTGAATAACCGTTTTAGGCTGTTTGACCTGTTTCAGGCCCTTATAAAGCAGATAGAAGTCATAAAGGTACTTTGCGCCATCTTTAGTCAGTTTTGGATGTTTTAATACACTGTTTTTTAAAAACTTTGATTCAAATCCCATTTTGGCAAAACGGCCAATACTGCCAAGCTCCAGAAAATCGTCAAAAAGGCCGAGCTGATAGTTCTGTTGCCGTTTCTCAAAGGGGTTGATAATATTGCCGTCAGGATGATAGAAGCCTTTAAAGAGTGAACCATTACCTAATTTTTGCAGTGCGATAAAAAGCTCTTTGGAGATGGCACTCCCTACCCCTTTGGCATACTCAAACAGATGGATAAATGCCATCATATCATTTTCATTGACTATCAATGTATAGATATCAAGCACTGCTTTGACCTCTTTGGCATCAAAGAAACTGACCCCTCCGCGTCTTCTACAAGGGATATTCAACTCACGTAGTGTCGCTTCGATACCATCAGCCGATGAGTTGTTTCTGAAGATGACAGCGATCTCATCATGTTCTGTTCTTGACTGACTGATAAGGTGGGCAATGGCATGATACTGATCAAAAAGCTCATCATATACCAGCAGTTTTGGCGGCACGGCTTCATGATCACGTGTTACCTCAAGTTTTTTAGGGTAGATACGTTCATTATGGGCAATGACCTTATTGGCCATAGAGAGGATCGGAATGGTGGAACGGTAATTCTTACTGAGGGTATGGATTGTCGCATCACTGTATTTTTCACCAAACGATCCAATGATAGATATATCTGCCCCGTTAAAGGCATAAATACTTTGATCATAATCACCGACACAAAAGAGTGAAGGCGGCTGCATCGCATCAATAAGCGTACCCTGCAGGGCATTGGTATCCTGATACTCATCGACCAGCACCTCTTTATAACCCAGATCACTCTCTTTAGCCAGATCTCGCATCTGAAGCAACAGGTCATTAAAGTTGACAAATCCGTACTGCACCTTCAATGCCTCAAACTCATCAACAACATCGGCATAGATCATACTATAGATACTGTGACCAGCCTGCTTCTCTTTTATCCATTCATCGAATGAGTTAAGCATCTCTGTATTCTGATAGAAAGAGTAGAGATCATAGAGGTAGTTCGCCCCATAAGGTTCGCTCTCACCCTCTAAATGATGAAAAGAGCGTTTTTCGTAGACACTTCGAAAGAGTGTCTTCAATTCGCGGGGCTGTTTAAGAACAACTTTTCCATCTTTTTTCTTCAGCCAGCGGTAACTCACGGCATGAAAAGTACCGGCATCGATCTTCGAAGCGACCTCCTTGCCAAAGAACTGGGCAACTCGCTCCACCATCTCCTGGGCAGCTTTGTTGGTAAAGGTCAGAAGCAGTATCTCTTCGGGTTTCACCCCTTCACTGATCAGATGGCCAATACGCCCTACAATAGTCGAGGTTTTTCCTGTACCGGCAGAAGCAATAATAAGGGCATGCCCAAAGGGTGCTGTAGCTGCTTTATATTGATCTTCATTTAGACGGGAAAGTGGCACCGGGTTTTTATCCTATACAGTTCGTAACGCGTTAAATAGCCTCTATGCTTTGACACGTATTTATTTAGCCGGATTTTACTGCTATTTGGCTATAATTCGCCTAAAATTTCAGGGCGTATTTTATGTCAAAACAAACTTATGATCCAAAAGCGGTAGAAGAGCACTATTACAAGCTCTGGGAAGATCGCGGTTACTTCGAAACCGATGGCAACATAGCCATCCAGAAAGCTGACAAGCACTTCGCCATTATGATGCCGCCGCCTAATGTGACAGGGCGCCTGCATATCGGCCACTCTCTCACCTTTACACTGCAGGACATCATCACCCGATACAAGCGTATGGACGGGTATAAGACCCTCTGGCAGCCGGGAACAGACCATGCAGGAATCGCGACACAGAATGTTGTTGAAAAACAGCTGCTTGCCGAAGGGACGACCAAAGAGGAGATGGGTCGTGAAGCCTTTTTGGAACGTGTCTGGGCATGGAAAGAGGAGAGCGGCGGCATTATGGTCGGACAGCTCCGGAAAATGGGTGTCTCACCGGCATGGGAGCGTGAACGTTTCACGATGGATGAAGGCTTGAAAACAGCTGTTAAAGAGGCATTTGTCCACCTTTACAATGATGGCTTGATCGTTCGCGGAAACTACATGGTCAACTGGTGTACGCATGATGGCGCACTCAGCGACATCGAAGTCGAGCACGAAGAGCATAACGGCAAGTTCTACCATATGCACTACCCGTTTGCCGATGGCAGCGGACATATCACCGTAGCGACAACCCGTCCGGAAACCTATTTCGGCGATACCGCCGTGATGGTACATCCTGAAGACGAGCGTTACACCGACCTTATCGGTAAAAAGCTCAAACTGCCGTTGACAGATCGCGAGATCACCATCATCGCCGATGAGCATGTCGACAGGGAGTTTGGGACAGGTATGGTTAAAGTAACCCCTGCCCATGACCCGAACGACTACGAAGTCGGTAAACGTCATGACCTTGAATTTATCACGGTATTTGATGAAAAAGGTATTTTGAATGACTATGCCGGTGAGTTCAAAGGCCTCGAACGCCTCGAAGCCCGTGAAACTATTGTCAAACGCCTTGACGAAGAGGGTTTTATCGAAAAGATCGAAGACCACATGCATCAGGTAGGTCACTGCTACCGCTGTAAAAATGTCGTCGAACCTTACATCTCAAAACAGTGGTTCGTCCGTGCCGAAGTGGCAAAAAAATCGATTGAAAAGACCAATGACGGTCTGACGCAATTCTTCCCGCCGCACTGGATCAACAGCTATAATGCCTGGATGGGTGAACTGCGTGACTGGTGTATCTCGCGCCAGCTCTGGTGGGGACACCGTATTCCGGTCTTCTACTGCAGCGACTGTGACCACGAGTGGGCTTCAAAAGATGAAAATCCCACCCAGTGCCCGCACTGTTCAAGCAGCAATATCTTTCAGGACCCTGATGTTCTTGACACCTGGTTCTCATCGGCACTCTGGCCGTTTTCCACCCTTGGATGGGGTAATGGCGATACCGAGATGGACAGACTTTTTCAGAGTGAAGATCTTAAAAACTTCTACCCTAACAGTCTCCTGATCACCGGTTTTGACATTCTCTTCTTCTGGGTTGCCAGAATGATGATGATGGGGGAAACCTTTATGGGAAAACTGCCCTTTGAGCACATCTACCTGCATGCCCTCGTTCGCGATGAGCATGGCCAGAAGATGAGTAAGTCCAAAGGCAATGTCATCGATCCGCTGGATATGGTCGAGAAGTACAGCGCCGATGCCCTGCGTTTCACACTGGCCGTCTCAGCTGCACAGGGTCGTGATATCCGCCTGAGTCAGGATAAACTGGAGCAGAGCCGTAATTTCACCAACAAACTCTTCAACGCTTCACGCTTCTTGCAGATGAATGTCGACACCTTTGCCGATCTCGACAGTGTCGAAGTCACCACACCGCTTGGCCGCTATATGCTTAGCCGCTACAACAGTGCTGTTGAAGAGACACGTGCTTACTTGGATGAGTACCGCTTCAATGATGCAGCTACTGTTCTCTACCGCTTCTTGTGGAATGAGTTTTGTGACTGGGGTATCGAGCTTAGTAAAGTCAGCAAAGAGAGTGTTGCCGAACTGGGTGCGATCTTCAAAGAGTCGATGAAACTTCTCCACCCGTTCATGCCGTTCATCACCGAATTCCTTTACCATGAACTTTCAGGGACCGAACTTGACTCCGGCGAATCGATTATGATCAAGTCCTATCCTGTTGCTGCTGCGTGTGATGCATCCATTGAAAAAGAGTTCGATACGATCATGGATGCCATTGTCGCTGTGCGCCGTGCCAAAGCCCTGGTCGATCTGGCCAATCAGAAAATTGAAACCGTCTATGTTAAAAGCAGTGCTGATAAGACACTGATGGCACCATTCATTGCCAGACTCGCCAAAGTCGAACAGGTGAATTTCACCGAAAAGAAAATCGATAACGCCGTCAGCGATGTCAGCCAATACGTCGAAGTTTTTATTCCGACCGAATCGATCGACCTCACCCCGATCATCGCCCGACTAAGCAAACAGAGTGAAAAGCTGGAAAAAGAGATCGGTAAACTCAGCGGTATGCTGAACAATGAACGCTTCGTAGCCAACGCACCGGAAGATGTACTTGCAAAAAACCGTACATCACTTGAAGAGGCAAAAACAAAACAAGAGAAAGTTCTTGAACAACTCAAAACGTTAAAAGGCTAGCCTAATTGTTTGATCTAAAAAAATATTCATCAGCAAATATTAAAAACGATATTCTTTCCGGTTTAGTAGTTGCCGTTGCACTTGTTCCTGAAGCAATCGCTTTTTCATTTATTGCAGGGGTAAGTCCTGTCGTTGGACTCTATACAGCCTTTATCTTAGGGCTTATCACGGCGCTTATCGGTGGTAAACCGGGAATGATCTCCGGGGCCACCGGTGCAGTCGCCATTGTTCTTGTCGGTCTTAGTCTTGAAGCAAATGCTCTTTTATCCGCTCAGGGACTGGCAAAAGAAGCGATCGTCATGGGGGTATTGCACTATATTCTCCTGGCCACCGTTTTAGCTGGTCTCATTCAGATAGGTATTGGCCTTTTGAAACTTGGGAAGTTTATTCGCCTTGTTCCAACCCCGGCCATTCACGGGTTTGTCAATGGTCTGGCTATTGTGATCGCTACCGCCCAGTTTAAGTTCTTTGAGGGTCAAGGCTATATGATGTATGCTTTGGTAGCTGTTACGATGCTTATTATGTACCTTCTTCCCAAGTTTACAAAAGCCATCCCTGCCGGACTTGTCGCAATCATAGCAATCACGCTGGGTGTATACTTCACTAATGCAGATACGCTTCTTTTAAGCGGGCTGGCAGACATGAGTCAATTTGCCGGGCAGCTTCCGAGTTTTGTCATCCCGGAAAACCTGTTTAGCCTGGAAGCTATCATCATGGTGCTTCCTTATGCGGTCATCGTTGCTCTTGTAGGGATCATCGAGTCACTGCTTACCCTTTCCGTTTTGGATGAGCTCAGCAATACCCGTGGCTCTGCGAACAAAGAGTGTATTGCACAGGGAACAGGGAACGTAACCTGTGGATTCTTTGGCGGTATGGCGGGTTGCGCCATGATCGGTCAAAGTATCATCAACTACACCTCCGGCGGTATCGGCAGACTCTCATCGTTTGTAGCTGCTGTTGGTCTCATCACCTTGGTTGTATCGATGAGTGGTGTTTTAAATGCCATCCCTGTAGCCGTTCTGGTTGGAATCATGTTCATGGTAAGTATCGGGACGTTTGAGTGGTCAAGTTTCTCCCGTCTGGGTCGTATGCCTCGCACTGATGCCGTTGTAATGGTTGCAGTCACCATCGTTACCGTCGTAGAAGATCTGGCCATTGCTGTTATTGCAGGTGTTATTATTTCTGCACTTGCTTTTGCATGGAAACATGCACGTATCTATGCAAAAGATCATGTCGAAGCCGATGGCACCAAAGTCTATGAGCTTGACGGCCCTCTCTTTTTTGCCTCTGCGACCACTTTTGGCGACAACTTCACGATCGATCAGGATCCGCCAAAAGTTGTCATTGATTTTAAAAACACCCGGGTGATGGATGCATCAGGTGTCGAAGCGATCGATGCAATTACCAAAAAATATGAAGATGCCGGCAAAAACCTTTTGCTGCGCCATTTAAGCAAAGATTGTAAAGCGATCCTGAAACAGGCGGGTCCACACTGCTCTTACGAAGAGGATGATCCGACCTATAAAGTCGCCTTTAACTACTAAAATAGACATAAAATTACATATCTAAAGGGCTGACTACTCGGCCCTTGTTCATCTCGGCAACTACATGGGTGTAAACCATTGTAGTTTCAACTGACTTATGGCCTAAAAGTTCTTGTATAGAGCGCAAGTCAATACCGCTTTGAAGTAGATGTGTTGCGTATGAGTGGCGAAAGATATGCGATGTCACCCTTTTATGGATGTTGGCTTTTATTGCAGCTTGCTTAATATTTCGCCCAAGAGTCTTTTCATGAATATGATGTCTTCTAATCACTTCGCTTCTTGGATCTTTTGCAACTTTTCGCATTGGAAACAAAAACTGCCATTTAGTTTCATTTTTAGCATTAGGATATTTCCGCTCAAATGCATAAGGCATATAAACTGTTCCATACCCATCAGCAATATCTTTTTGATGAATACCTTCAACATAATCAACCTGTGCCTTTAGTCGCTGTTTTATAGCCTGTGGCAATGGTAGCGTTCGGTCTTTTAAACTTTTACTATCCCAAATATAGACTTTATCAAATCCAAAATCCATGTCTTTAATTCTAAGGTTTAACACCTCTTTCATTCGCAATCCACAACCGTACATCAGATAGACTACGAGCTGATAAACACCACTTAGTTCAGCAATGACTTTTTGAACCTCGTCATTAGTAAGTACAACCGGAATATGTTTTCTCTCCTGTGCCCGTAAAGCTTGAATATTTTCATTTTTCAGATCAATGCCAAGAACCTGTGTGTAAAGAAATAAAATAGCACTAAATGCCTGGTTCTGAGTTGTTGGAGAAACTCGTTTATCAACAGCCAAGTGGGTTAAAAACTGTTCTATCTCCGGCTTACCCATTTCTATAGGATGCTTTTTGTCGTGATAAAATATGTACTGTTTTATCCAACTCGTGTAAGATTTTTCAGTTTGATAACTGTAATGTTTAACCCTTATTTTATCTCTTACAACATCTAAAAGCTTCTTTTTCATCATCTCCTCCTAATACAGGACATTTTGTCCTTTAATGCCAGCTTTTTCCAAATACCGGAACACTTTGTCCAAATAACGAAAGATTTCTGCCTAAAAGGACATTAACGATTTTTATAATTGTACGGACTGTCTTAAAATAACTCCAAAATATTTCAAATTGTCATTTTTTATTTAATATAATGACAATTATTATGTCTCAATATTGAGTTATTTAAGGCTATGAGGCATATAATGTCCTCTAATAAATAGTTAGGTTCGAAATTGACTTCCCCTGATTATTTATAAAATTAAATAGCAAGGAAGTGTAAAATGTACGAAGATTGTATAGATAATCAAGTTTTTATTGGTATGTCATTTGACAGCTCAATGGAAGATATACAAAAAGTGTTAGAAATCAGTTGTAAAGATAATAGTCTTATACCAAAAGTTGTAAATAAAGGTGTTGGTTCTCACAATATAATTGATGAAATCAAAAAGTTAATTGAAAATTCTGAATTCCTAATTATAGATTTAACTTTAGAAAATCCTAATGTGTACTATGAACTAGGATATGCAGATGGTGTTGGCAACGAAGGTAAAGATATATTACTTCTTGCTCAAAAAGATACAATATTAAAATTTGATATTCAACACAGAAGAGTTAATTTCTATAAAGATGCATTTGATTTACAAGAAAAATTAAAAGAAATATTACCACAATTTATTCAAGAGGGAAGATAATGAAAAATTTAATTATCATATATTTTCTACTTATAAGTAATAATATTTATGCAGTAACATTAGACACTATAAACAGAGCCATTAGTAATTCAACAGGTTCTCAACAACAAACTTTTAAATGTAATAAAATTATACTATTTGACAAAAAAAATGGTAATCCAGATGTTTGTATAAAAGCTACGAAAATGGCAGGAATTGATAAGCAAAATTTAGGTGAGAACTATTATAATGCTGGAATTTTATATACATTTGGAGAAAAATATAAAGATTATAAAAAAGCTCTTAAAATGTATAAGTTATCATATGATGCAGGTTATGGTAAGTACAGTTCAGCAGTAATGACAAAAATAGGTTATTTTTATTGGAAAGGTTGGGGAGCTGAAACAAATAAAATTTTAGCTTATAAATATTTTTTAGAAGGCGCAAAGGCTGGTAATCAAAATGCTCAAACTAATCTAGATATTATGTGTAAAGAAAGTCCATGGGCTTGTAAATAATATAGTGGAAAATTCCACTATATTATAATTTTGTATTTTTTTAGATATAATCATTATATTAAATCCAAAAGGATACATATGCAAGTAGCAGTAAATTTTCAAAATGAAACAATAGCACAAAAAGTTCTATGGATGTTAGAACATTTTAAAAATGATGGTGTAGAAGTTATAAAATTAGATAATGCAGATGATGAAGTTATAAACAACTTCAAAGATGGATTAAGTGAAATACACCTTATAAATCAAGGAGAGTTAAACTCAAGACCAGTTCAAGAGTTTTTAAATGAACTATAAAATTGACACTATTCCTAGATTTGAAAAAGATGTTAAAAAACTAAAAAAGAAATTTCCAAAAATCAAAAATGATTTAGTTAAATTCATAAATGAATTATCATTAAATCCAGAATTAGGAATAAATCTAGGTGAAAATATATTTAAAGTGAGAATTCCAAACTCTTCAATACCAGCAGGTAAAAGTGGAGGATTTAGAATCATAACTTACTATAAAAAAGATGATACTTTATATTTAGTTACAATCTATTCAAAAACTGAACAAGATAATATTTTAACAGATAAATTAAGACAAATAGTGAAAGAAGAAATAGAACAAAATTAGCTGTTAAGTAGTGGAAAACCTAACAAAATCTTGGAAAAAAACAAGTGTATACTGCGAAAATCTAGAGCTTTTCTGTTTCGCATTAAGATATATAAAATCTAAAATTTTAAGCCATTTTACCCACTTGTTTTTCAAGTCGGTCCGTTGCTCGTTTCCGCTTTGCTACAACGAGCAACGGTCGCGCTGAGCCCTGAACGGGCCACCCACCATTTGCCGGTCTCCGCTTCGCTACGACCAACAAATGGCAGGAGTCCCACACAAAGATATCT
>JAYEMF010000094.1:0-2401 GCA_034717975.1 Campylobacterota bacterium | reverse complement strand
AGCCAGTTGGGTAAAATGATTAGGATTTGCATAATCAGGTGGCCTCCGGATAAAGATAGATAGGTGAAGGGCCGAGAGTAACAGTTTCGTTAGTGGTTTCATCCCCATCTCTGTGAACAATGCGTATCTTTTGACGAAAGGTTTGGATGCTCTCTTTATCTGTTGACCAGACAATGTTGAGTGGACCTTGCTTTGTCTCGCATATCAGGGTATATAGGTCATCTTTGATGTTGAAATGTTTGAATTTGGCATCTTTTAATTGAATCAACATTGTTTTGAAGGCATAAAAAGCACTCCGTTTATGTATTCCATCACGGTTATCAATCAGTCCGTAACCCGGGGCAATTAATTGATGCCAGTAGACGGCATCAACATGTTGCGATGCAAAAGCGAGCAGGTAGTAGCGAACCATGAAGTTGGCATAGCTCTCCTCATCCACACACTCAAACTCACTGGTCGGGGCATAGGGTGCTGTATTTGATATGGGCCAGTTGGTCTCGGTGATGTAGAGTTTATGCGTTGCTTTCGGGCTGAGGTAAGCAAGTGTGTCTAAAAGTTTGATCTTTTTGGTAAGATCAAACCCCATTTGGGTGTTTTCCGGTGCACCGCGGCGATCGACATAGAGCAGGGCGCTGACGGCATCGTACCTGAGTTTGAAAAAATTAAAGAGGGCGTGAACGTTAAAGTGGTATTCGAAGTCGATTACCGAGGGGCCAAGAAGGTTGAGTGAAGGGAATTTCTCTCTTTTGAGCAGATAGGCTGTCTCATAAAAGCGAAGATACTCATGCACGCTGAAAAAGCCCCATTTGGCACGGTTGATGGTTGACCCGATCTGAAAATTGTGGATGTAGGGTGAAAAGGCTTCAAAGAGTCTTGTCAGATCATTTTTTAGAAGTGCAGGGTCTTCGATATGTTCGCGATCTTGCATCACATTGAGGATGATCTTTTTGTCCTGATACTCTTTTACAAACTCAACATATGTTTCCAGCCGATCCATCTCCCAGAGTGGAAAACGGATCAAAAGCGCAGAGAGTTTTAATTCATCAACCAGTGCCTTTGTCGCTTCGGGTTCTTTATCAAGGTTTATGCTCATCCCAAAAAACTCATCTGTTGTGATGTTGCGCTTTGGAATGAAGTTTTGGAACAGGAAGGCAATGGGCAGAATAAACAGAGAACTCAAGAGGGTCGCCAAGAGTGAGAAAAACTCTTTTTTACGCATTGCTTTTTTAAAGGAGCTATCTTTAAGCTGGTAAGGTTGATCGGAGTTGTAATCCCAAAAAAATGGTGCTTTCATCCTGAAATTATAGTCAAACTTCGCTTGTAATGCAGATATCACAATTTGTACTATATAATTCGTGTGAAATCTGAAGATAAGAAGTTGATACATGATCAAAAAAATTTTAAAAATAGCCCTTCTAACGCTCGTTCTGCTTGCCGTTTTATATGGGGTAGGCCGTTTGAGCGTTGTGCTGTATGATAGTTATAAATATGTGGATCGCCAGCCTTACCTGCAAAAGCAGACACAAGAGAGCGTTGTTGTGAAGTGGCAGACTCCAAACGATGAGAAGGGGTGTGTTCTTTATGGCGAGCAGGATTTTTCAAAAAAACGTTGTGAAGAGAAGGCGACCAGGTATCACCGAATAGAGCTTAACGGCTTGCAAAAAGCGACTGCTTATCTCTATAAGGTAGAGGCAGAATCTTTGAAGATCGATAACAGTGATCGTCGTTTTACAACCTTAAGTGATGATGAGAGTATGAGACAGCGTATCTGGGTTCTGGGTGATTCCGGGAATTATAATGAAGGTCAGCAAGAGGTGCGCAAAGCCATGCAGAGTTATCTGGATGGTGAAAATATCGATACCTGGCTGATGCTGGGTGACAACGCTTACCGCAGCGGTTCACAAGAGCAGTTTAACAAGGGACTTTTTAATGCATACCCTGAGACTCTCAAGAAAAATGCACTCTGGTCGGTGATTGGTAATCACGATGCACGGCGCTGGGCCTATTACGATATTTTTGAGTTTCCTGTTGACGGTGAAGCGGGCGGTGTGGCCTCGGGGAGTGAAAAGTATTTCGCTTTCAATAATGGCAATGTCCATTTTGTAATGTTGGATTCACAGACTGAAGATCGCGGTGCTGATAGCGATATGGCCAAATGGTTGAAAAAAGATCTCTCCGCCAATAAAAAATTATGGACGATCGTTGCGTTCCACCATCCGCCATACTCCAAGGGAAGTCACGATTCCGACAGTTATTATGACAGCCGCGGCCGAATGGTGCAGATGCGCGAGAACATTTTGCCCGTCCTGGAACAATATGATGTCGATCTTGTACTTACCGGACATTCGCATGTGTATGAACGTTCACTGCTGTCGCATCGGCATTATGGTTATAGCGATAC
>JAYEMF010000093.1:9897-12000 GCA_034717975.1 Campylobacterota bacterium | reverse complement strand
GGTTCTGTATATTCATATTCGATACGCTCCGCCAGCTCCTCCGTATACTCCGATACGAGCGCGATCATCTTGTGGCAATCGTGGAGAATCTCCAGGCCTTCTTTGTTTGGAATAGTTACGCCCATTTTGTTTCTGACATGACGAAATAGTTTATCGACGGAAATAGAGAGGTCAACCATCGCCTGAGACTCATGAGTGTTGCAAAACACTACTTTTGAGTTTTTTTGCGATGCCTTATGAAGTTTCTTATTCGGTTTCTTTCTTATCGGTGCCGTCATGTGCCTTTGATACTCGATTTAGTGTATCTTTGACAGTATTAGCTTCTGCTTGCTTTTCTAATTGTGCAAGTGATTCATCAATGGCATCCCTGAAAGGATAAAAATCATCCAGTAGTAGTTCGTCTTTGTTTAGATTTACAGGTTCTCCAGTGAGATCGGTTAAGCCTCGTACTCTCATTTCGAGTATCACTCCTTTTTCTTTCAGATGAAAAAGAAGAATCTGTATTTTGTTTGGCAAAGCACATCCTAATAAGTATGTAAGCCAAACAGTATAACAAATTCGTTCTTATCTATAATAACTAATAAGGCGTTTTTCGCGTTTTGCGTAAGATAATAAATGTTTTTTTGGTATTTGTTGTAATTGTGCCGTTTTTATTACATCTTAAAGGGGAAGCCGTTTATTGCTGCGCTTAAAAAACTTCTTTACCCCCGTAGCTTTCTATTGTGAATTTCTCAAACCTGTACCCATTTTCTCTAAACATTTCCCTGGCATCCTGGGGGGATATATCAAAATAAGTGTTCTTGATCGGAATGACTTGAAACCTTGAGGTACCATGTCTTTCAACGTATTTGAATGTGGAAAAATAATAGCCCTTATCCGTATTGATATGGTCCGCCTCGCCAAGCTCCACCAGCTTTAAAATAAGAGTCTTCACGTAATCATCGATTGGGAACTCTCCGGTCACCGTCACGAATGGAGCCAAGGCTTCTTTCATCAGCGCATATTTAATGAGGACATGGCTCTTCATGGGCACCCAATCAGGCTGTTTTGCTGAAACTGAAGAGGAGACTTTTTCGGACATGATCTTAAGCAGATTTATCTTGAAATCGCCCTCTATTGCCCCAAAATCGAAATCGAAAGATGCCGAAAATTTCGATTTATCTTTGTTCTCTTTTCTTTTTTCATTTGAATCGGCCGGGCTTTGCTTTTTTTGCTTGGGCTTTTCCGGTTTCTTTTCTTTCGGGATCGACGCATCCTCAGCATCCGCTTTGTCTTTTGCCTGTTCGACGAATGCTCCAAGCTTATCCACCACAGAGTTCGTTTTTGGTTTCTTCTGATCCCGTTTCGGCTCAATAGGCTTGTCAACAACAGGCGTTGGTGATTGACCGCCTTCTAGCTCTTTCGGGGTTGGTATTTCGATCACAACTGCTTCAATTTCTTTCAGTTGCTTTTGTTTTTTGTACCACTCGGTGGTCTCCTCTTCCCTGGCGCTTTTGTCAGCCCTTACCAAAAGCTTAGTTATTCGACTCGCGTCAGTAGGTGCCACATGGTGATTTTCTACCGCCTGCAACACTTTTTTCAGATGCTCATACTCAGGAAAACGTTCCTGCAGAATTGTGTAGCTCAGTTTATAGTGGGGGTGGTCTGCCATCTCTTTATCGCTTTGCGCCATACTAAACGAGGATATCGCCTGCATCTTACCAAGGTCATGTGCAATGGCAGCAATGATCCCAGCTGCATATTCCATTTTCTCCACTCCGCTGCCATCCTCTTCCATCAGCTCTAGCATGTGCCTTGCGACTCTCAGCGTGTGATCATAAAGCGAAACACTTCCGCATATCTCATACGAAGACACCTTGCCGCCACCGATAGATTTTTTAAGCGCTCTGATCTCATAATCAGCGCTATGCATCGATGCGACAGAAGTGAGATCATAAGCATCTTCTTCTATTGTTCTAAGGAGTTGGTAAATGATCTCCAGCTCTTCTCTGGTTGCTCGTTTTAAATTTGCCTCCAGATAAATACGGTAAAAATTATGGGTGTGCTCGTATTTGAATACCATCGCGACCGGTCTTGCTTCTTCCTGTCTGCGCACCGCTTCTT